>NZ_DATCTU010000128.1 GCF_036567765.1 Pseudobacteroides sp. | reverse complement strand
TTATTTAAATCTTATATTAATTATATCATGAAAGGTTTTTATTGTCCGTGGGTATAAAGGTCCTTTATGACCCCTTCAATGGGAAGCTCCTGCAGAGTCATGTCGCTTAATGTGCTGTTTTTGTTTATATAGTCAATGAATTTATTTAGCTCCATTATACTTACATCAAGCTCAAGCTCGGCATTATATTCCGATACCTTGTTCTTTAACTCTACACCCGGCATTTCCAATGACGGCAGCGGACCATGTGTAGTTATTGAAACCACCTTTTTTGTGCCAAGATGGCTTTTTAGTGCTTCAATAGAATTATCAAAGACCGTTTCACCGTGGTTTATAACTATGACCCTCCTTGCAAGCCTCTCCACATCCCCAAGGTCATGTGTTGTAAGTATAAATGTTACACCCTGTTTGTTCATTTCAAGGATGAACTCCCTTATCTTATCCTTTGCAATTACATCAAGCCCGATAGTCGGTTCGTCGAGAAATACTATCTCAGGATTGTGAAGCATTGCCATTATAAATTCGCACTTCATTCTTTCACCTAATGACAATAGCCTCGTAGGCTTTTTGATAAGATCCTGCAAGCTCAGAAGCTCCACCATGTAGCTGAGTTTTTTATTAAATTCGCTGTCGGGAATGGAGTATATGGCCTTGTTTAGATTGAAGGCATCAAGGGGCGGTATATCCCAAAGAAGCTGTGATTTCTGCCCAAACACCGCACCTATATGGGCCACATATTTTTTCCTTTGCTTCCATGGAGTATATCCCATGATATCAACTTTTCCGTCAGTAGGAAATAGAATTCCCGTTAAAACCTTAAGGGTCGTGGATTTGCCCGCACCATTAGGACCTAAAAATCCTACAAGCTCCCCCTTGTCAATATTGAATGATATCCCTTTTAGAGCTTCAACCAATTTGGTTTTCCTCACAAAGAGGCTTTTGACAGCCTCTCCAAATGAATTCCCCCGCTCATATGATTTATAAATCTTAGTCAGATTTTCAACTTTAATTAACATAATCAACCACCCGCACTATTATATCTTTTAAGCATAGCCTTCCAGAAAAGCAAGCTTAAGAACAAGAAAACAAAACTTACAACTACAGCATACAAAGTACCCTCAGCCGGCCTGCCCAACAACACCGATGCTGGTATAAAACCAAGCATTGCTACAGGCACTATGGAGGTTATAAATGTCTGAAGCATCTTGGAAAAAATATTGGCAGGATACATTCCGAAATTGGCCAGAGAGAAAAATATCTCATATACCCTGAAATTGGCTACCCACACAATACCCAGCCCCGATAATATAAGCCCAAATCCGAACATTACAACCAAAGACACTAAAAACAATGCACCAAACATGAGCCACTGGAATAAGCCGGGAAAAGGAATATTTACCAATGCAGCTGTAAAAAGCACTATACCCCCAATGAGCTTCCCAAGGTCTTCCGAGTCAAAGCCTGTTATGATAGCCATATGAAGCACCGACCTTGGTTTAATAAGCAGAAGATCAAAAGTACCCTCTCTTACCCGCTCTATTGTATTCCAGACTATGCCGAAGAAAAACGGAAATGATATGCCCCTCGACAAAAGGAATATACCCTGGATAAGCAGCACTTCATACATACTCCACCCTGGCAGTGAGGCTCCGTTTTTATACACGAGGTATGTTACAAAAGGTGTTATACCTTCCACCGCCAGCATGATTATTATACTAATAAAAAAGTCTGCCCTATATGCCATTCTTACTGCAAGAGCAGTCTTTATGCCCTGCAGGTGTATGTACATTGCATTTATCATGCCCCCACCCCCGTAAATCTTTTAGTACCCAGGTGCCATAAAAGCTTATATACCAAGTACATGGCAACCACTGACAAAGCTTGTAAGCCAACTATTTGAGGAATAGACATCTTAATTCCTGCAAGCTCGTATGAACCTATAAACACCCTTATGGGAACATAAGTTATAAACTGAAAAGGAAGAAAGAACAGTACTTTTTGCATTAAATCCGGAAACAGTGTCAGTGGTACAAATACCCCTGCACATATATCCCTCAGGACAAGAAAAGCTCTTCTAAGTCCCTCTGTCTTGGTCAGCCAGAAGCCTGTTATCCCGATACAATAGTTTGTCAGGAACACCAGTATAAAGCTTAGCGTTATTGAAACTAATGCCCAAAAAATATTGGCTGGCACAAGGTTGATTTTAAAAACAAACAAAAACAATAAATAAACCGGTATAAACTCAACCCATAAAGCCAATATCCTATGCCCGAGTTTCTGGGAAAATGCAAAATAGCTGTGAGTTACAGGCCTTAACATAAATGTTATAAACTTACCTGTTCTGATAAGCATTTGCAGATCCATATCGCTTGAGTCATATGTAAGGTAACCTATAACCGCTGAGATGCCAAAGTATACAAGCATCTGATTTAAGGTCAGGCCCGTCACTGTTTCACGTGTTGAGTATATGGCATTCCATATAAATACCTGTACAAGAAAAAAAACCGGTCCTACCAGTACTGACACAGCCATATGGCTCCTGTATGCAGCCCATTCCTTATATGTAGTTAATGCAGTGGCTTTTAAAATATTTATCTGCCTTTTTAGATTTTTGACTTGATTAAAATTTTTATCTCTCATGGTACAACCACCTAAATCGTTGATAAACTATTATAATAATTTATACAATCACTGTCAACCAAATTTTCCAATATTATTTTTTTCTGGTCAAAACCCTTCGGGCAATTGATGTCCCCCACCTGTACCAAAACGGCTCCATCCTCTTTCTTACATCATCCAAGGCTTCCCTTATTTTTATGTTTTGAGGACAATGTGTCTCGCACTTGCCGCATTTACTACATAGCCCTGCACCGCTTTGATCGTCAGACATCGCCCCTGAGCTTGTTATATACATTGTCATCCCGGCTATTCTCCCTAAAGAATACGATGCGTTGTGTGCAGCAAAGCAGCTTGGGATATTTACGTTTTTAGGACAAGGCATGCAGTAGTTGCAGCCGGTACATGGTATTTTATTGTATTTTTCGAAAATTTCATTTACCTGCCTTAGTGTTTTGTTTTCCTCAACTGAAAGCATGTGTGGATATGATGTGTCTGCAATATGCAGATTCTCTTTTACCTGTTCACTTCCATTCATACCCGATAATATAACCGTGACTTCAGGCTGATTCCACAGCCACCGAAGAGCCCATGCAGCTGGAGAAAGATCGGGGTTAGCCTTTCTTAAGAGTTCTACTGCCTCTTTAGGCAGCCCATTTGCCAATTTACCTCCTAAAAGCGGTTCCATAATTATAACAGCCATCCCTTTTTCGTAAGCCTTCTTAAGCCCAGTTACACCTGCCTGAAAATTCTCGTTTGCATAATTGTATTGAATCTGGCAAAAGTCCCAATCATAAGCATCGATTACTTTAAGAAATTCGTCTCTTATTCCGTGGAATGAAAACCCAACCTGCTTTATGGCACCTTCAGCCTTTCTGACATTTATCCATTCTCTAGCACCCATACTGCACAGCTTTTCCCACTGGGACAAACTTGTTATATTGTGCATCAAATAGTAATCTATTGTATCAGTTTGAAGCCGCTCAAGCTGCTTGTTAAAAATTTCATCAAAGTCTTGTGAGCTGCGGATATAAACCAAAGGAAGCTTGGTTGCTAAATATACTTTGTCACGCACCGAATTCTTTTTGAGAATGCTTCCTAATACTTCCTCGCTTCCACCATATATATAAGCTGTATCAAAGTAGTTTACTCCCTGTTTAATGGCCTCCAATACAATGCCTTCGGTCTTCTGCATATCTATAAAACCTCTGGTCCTTGGAAACCTCATGCAACCGAAACCCAATACAGAGAGCTCATTGCCGGATTTAGGGTCAATACGGTATTTCATAAACTCACACTCCCAATATCTAATACTTTCAAGAATTATATCATAAACATATATCTATTATCGATAAATATTTGATTGAGAATTAGTTACCTAAGTTTTGTACAAACATGAACATTGAAAATGTAATAAATTGGACTGCATAATATAACAGTAGGTGAGAACCATTCCCCTGTATTATTAATTCACCACAAAAAATAAAAAGAGGGGGTCTCACCTATGAAAAGTATAACCTTTACCACAGGTGAATTTAAAGAGGAAAAAACTTCCGCATGGCTTATTGCATTTATTAAAAATGAAAGAAAAAACCTATTCTGTTCACCATAAGTTTATAACATTGTTACTGTCCATCGTAATTGGCTACAGCTATACAAAAGACATTAATGAAAAACTTGTACTTTACATCCCACATAGTTAATGCCTGATCTGCTGCCGAATCTACAACACATCTTCTTAGTGGATACTTTACATCCCACATAGTTAATGCCTGACTGCTTTAACCTGTCTACAATTCCGATTATCCACTCCTTTACATCCCACATAGTTAATGCCTGACGATTGGGTATATGGATATTGCCTACTGCTATAAACAACTTTACATCCCACATAGTTAATGCCTGACCCCTACACTACATTATTAATTATCTCTTATAGCCTTCTTTACATCCCACATAGTTAATGCCTGACTAATGATGTAAACAACTGGCATCATTGCTGTAATTACTTTACATCCCACATAGTTAATGCCTGACTGATGGTCTTGGAACACAGAGAAACAAGAACTGTACTTTACATCCCACATAGTTAATGCCTGACTAGGCTTAATTTTACAGCCTTTATTTGATCCAAATCTTTACATCCCACATAGTTAATGCCTGACAGTTTTTTAGACCTTTTCTTCTTCGTTCGTTTCTAACTTTACATCCCACATAGTTAATGCCTGACTCATTAATATTTGAATAAAATATATTAATACAAGCCTTTACATCCCACATAGTTAATGCCTGACTGGGTGGCGGCTGAATCTGCAGAGCAGGCTAATGAGCTTTACATCCCACATAGTTAATGCCTGACTACCGGTTGCATTCCCGAATAATACACGGTCTTTAACACTTTACATCCCACATAGTTAATGCCTGACAGGCTGTGTTCTCCGAGGCATCAGCCTAATTAATTACTTTACATCCCACATAGTTAATGCCTGACATTGTTATCATCCTCTTTGTTGTTATTTTCTTCTTCCTTTACATCCCACATAGTTAATGCCTGACCGTAGTTATTGTCAAATCCAAATCCACACTCGCTTGCCTTTACATCCCACATAGTTAATGCCTGACGCTCATAGAATCAAAATCATGGATTGATTTCACCCACTTTACATCCCACATAGTTAATGCCTGACAATACTTTCCAAGTATCAAGTCAATAAGAATTAAAACCTTTACATCCCACATAGTTAATGCCTGACATGCCTCCTAGCATACCCATGATATTTCCTACTATCTTTACATCCCACATAGTTAATGCCTGACTTCAAGAACTCTTTCGGCAATAACTTTAGCAAAAGCCTTTACATCCCACATAGTTAATGCCTGACTAAAGAAAAATCATGTGAGTAATAAATGTGAGTGCTGCTTTACATCCCACATAGTTAATGCCTGACTATTGAAAAAAATTTAGCTGAGCACTTCATTGATTTTCTTTACATCCCACATAGTTAATGCCTGACGCTCATAGAATCAAAATCATGGATTGATTTCACCCACTTTACATCCCACATAGTTAATGCCTGACGTTGAAAAGATATTTAACAAACTTGGCAAGGCTGCCTTTACATCCCACATAGTTAATGCCTGACTTTCATCTCCTTTATCGTTTTTTACTTCGGGTTTACTTTACATCCCACATAGTTAATGCCTGACCTCTCCTCCTACCCTTGATCAGCTGTTTTTTTGAACTTTACATCCCACATAGTTAATGCCTGACATCTTTTCCCGCTGCTCGTCGTTTGTGTTTTTATCCCTTTACATCCCACATAGTTAATGCCTGACTGTTTGCCACTGTCTCAGCCCTTGCATCTAATCCTTCTTTACATCCCACATAGTTAATGCCTGACTGAATCATATTGCACATTAAATGTGATTGCTTTACCCTTTACATCCCACATAGTTAATGCCTGACTAAATTGTTTGGTATATATCTATTTTGCGGTTATTACTTTACATCCCACATAGTTAATGCCTGACAAGTTTGTCACATATAAGGGATTGTTCCATTATCTCAGCTTTACATCCCACATAGTTAATGCCTGACTAATTTGTCTTTTGCTATTAAGTTCTACTGTTATTCTTTACATCCCACATAGTTAATGCCTGACTTAGATGCACGTTAGCGTGCATAAATACAAATAACAACTTTACATCCCACATAGTTAATGCCTGACGGTACTATGATGGTCAATACAGCAGCAAATGCACTCTTTACATCCCACATAGTTAATGCCTGACTGGCTAAGCTTGTTTTTAGAATTGTCCAGTGGATAATCTTTACATCCCACATAGTTAATGCCTGACAGTTCCGCCCTTTACGAGCATGTCAAAGTATATACATCCCACATAGTTAATGCCTGACGATTAATAAGCTATGACAATAAATTGATCATATTTGCTTTATATCCCACATAGTTAATGCCTGACGATATTTTGGAGTTATTAACAGGTATTGAAATATATACTTTACATCCCACATAGTTAATGCCTGACCCTCTTCAATCTTTCTTAACAGTGTATCTTTTTTCACTTTACATCCCACATAGTTAATGCCTGACTGATTATTCTATTTATCCTCAATACAAGGAAGCATACTTTACATCCCACATAGTTAATGCCTGACTCTTTCTTCTCTGCACGAATGGCAGTAATAAGCACGCTTTACATCCCACATAGTTAATGCCTGACAGCTGACGCAGAAGTAGCCGAGAGCTTACATAAAACTTTACATCCCACATAGTTAATGCCTGACGAATGCTAAAGGGTTCTATAGCTATAACAAGTATAACTTTACATCCCACATAGTTAATGCCTGACGGCTGCATATGCTGCACACGCCACACCAAATACTGCTTTACATCCCACATAGTTAATGCCTGACGCTTTTGTGCTTGTGCCTGTTGATTGCGGTAACATCTTTACATCCCACATAGTTAATGCCTGACAAGTATATTTGATTCCCCTGGCTGCACTATAATGTGCTTTACATCCCACATAGTTAATGCCTGACGCCGTCTTAATCTCTATTTTACTATGTAGCCCTTTGTCTTTACATCCCACATAGTTAATGCCTGACAAGTGGTATAGGATTGGATACTATTTTTATAACTCCCTTTACATCCCACATAGTTAATGCCTGACGCTATGCTGCAAGGCTTCCCACGTACTACAAAAGACTTTACATCCCACATAGTTAATGCCTGACAATGTGAAATACACAAAGAAACTGCTAGGGAACTACTTTACATCCCACATAGTTAATGCCTGACATTTATGAACTTGAAAAAATAGAGTTTAAATTACAGCTTTACATCCCACATAGTTAATGCCTGACCAGATGAAAGAAAGGAACCTTCAGTATTTGCAATACTTTACATCCCACATAGTTAATGCCTGACGCTTTAATTCGCAATAGTAATCCGCTTCCTTTTTGCTGCTTTACATCCCACATAGTTAATGCCTGACAAATCCTCTAAAAGGCGTTTTAAATGAGTTCTTTCAGCTTTACATCCCACATAGTTAATGCCTGACGATCTTAAATGTATCTTCATATGCATCTCTTGCAAACTTTACATCCCACATAGTTAATGCCTGACTTACTATCAAGAAATGGGCGTCAATTATAGCAGCAATCTTTACATCCCACATAGTTAATGCCTGACTTGATCCTATCGATGTAGCAAGGGATGCAATGGGCCCTTTACATCCCACATAGTTAATGCCTGACCAGTCGGTCAGTTAGGAATGACCTACGATGAATACCCTTTACATCCCACATAGTTAATGCCTGACTTTTTGAAAAACTCTGAAAATAGTCAACAGGAATTGCAACTTTACATCCCACATAGTTAATGCCTGACAAAAAGCAACCTTTGAGTTTAGAGATATATCGTATAGGTGCTTTACATCCCACATAGTTAATGCCTGACTTTTTAAATGGGTTCTCGGGTTCTTCTATTTCAATCTGCTTTACATCCCACATAGTTAATGCCTGACTGAGAAGTTAACTGGAAAAGAAATACTTAACCAAACTTTACATCCCACATAGTTAATGCCTGACGACTTTATGGGAAAAGCTGCAAAACAAATTTATAACTTTACATCCCACATAGTTAATGCCTGACTGAAATTAAAAGTGCTTGTTTGTGGTCAAATAAACACTTTACATCCCACATAGTTAATGCCTGACGAGTTTATGACATATGAACTTGAAAAGGATGCAAACTTTACATCCCACATAGTTAATGCCTGACCCAAGAGGAAATTGATTCATTTACCAATGTTAAACGCTTTACATCCCACATAGTTAATGCCTGACAGCGATGGTCAAGTATCGGCTATTTATACTACATACTTTACATCCCACATAGTTAATGCCTGACGGTTATTGGGCAAGGGTTTGAAGGGGTTAAGTCTTTCTTTACATCCCACATAGTTAATGCCTGACTATCATCTGATTCTTTCCAACCTTCTTTGCTGCCATCCTTTACATCCCACATAGTTAATGCCTGACTTTGATTATGGTAACTATAATGATGTAAAAATTAACCTTTACATCCCACATAGTTAATGCCTGACAAGCTGCTGAACTTTCCACTGATAGTGCTAATCCTACTTTACATCCCACATAGTTAATGCCTGACCCCATACGACTTTGAATTTTCAGAAAGTAAGCCACACTTTACATCCCACATAGTTAATGCCTGACGCATCATACAATGATGAGACAGCAGAGAGATTTACACGCCTTTACATCCCACATAGTTAATGCCTGACACTTAATAAAATTGGTATTAAAGGGGAATTTGGGTTCTTTACATCCCACATAGTTAATGCCTGACTGGGCTGGCTCAATTGTTCTGTCGTTAATGGATTCGCCTTTACATCCCACATAGTTAATGCCTGACCGTTGAACGAATCAGCTTGAAAGGAGATAGTAAAACTTTACATCCCACATAGTTAATGCCTGACAGAAAACGTTAAAAAAGGTGATTTAGTAAAAATTCGCTTTACATCCCACATAGTTAATGCCTGACGGATTACTTCTGTTGCTGATTCGCTATTTTTTTCACTTTACATCCCACATAGTTAATGCCTGACGAAGGGAACATGATAAAACGACATTGGTTTAGATACCTTTACATCCCACATAGTTAATGCCTGACTATTAAGTGCAAACCCGGTAGCGACATAAGACTAACTTTACATCCCACATAGTTAATGCCTGACAGCCGATAAGTTAACAATATCATCACTTTGTCCTGTCTTTACATCCCACATAGTTAATGCCTGACCTTGAAAAGCCGTGTATAAAAGTATGTCAAGAGTGTCTTTACATCCCACATAGTTAATGCCTGACAAAAATATGAAGACTTAGCTTGCGAAATGATAGAAGACTTTACATCCCACATAGTTAATGCCTGACATATACAGCCAATAAAATACAGCCTATTGTGAGGACTTTACATCCCACATAGTTAATGCCTGACAGACATTCGTAAACCTCTAATCAATGCAATAGATTACTTTACATCCCACATAGTTAATGCCTGACCTCTCCTAAATATTCGTGTTCGTAGCTTTTTGGCTCTTTACATCCCACATAGTTAATGCCTGACTGATTCAGAAAGCTTTAATAAAATTATTGCTTCTCCTTTACATCCCACATAGTTAATGCCTGACGATTATTGTTAACTATATATCGTCAACTATCTTTACCTTTACATCCCACATAGTTAATGCCTGACCAAGAGGAAATTGATTCATTTACCAATGTTAAACGCTTTACATCCCACATAGTTAATGCCTGACCATGTTCAAGTAGTTTCATTGTGGATGTATTATATGCTTTACATCCCACATAGTTAATGCCTGACCAAATAGCAATAGGAGTGGCAATATAAGGAGGAACTACTTTACATCCCACATAGTTAATGCCTGACTATTACTACAGATCATGCTGGGGTGCATGAGGGTAGCTTTACATCCCACATAGTTAATGCCTGACTGTGTTAAACTCTAAAAATGTACCGCCTATACCTACTTTACATCCCACATAGTTAATGCCTGACTAGGGCTGGTTATTCATCAGATACAGCAGGAGCTATCTTTACATCCCACATAGTTAATGCCTGACCCAATTTATGCAAATCCTACAGCCCTCTATTGATGCACGTTCCAGACATCCATTAAATCCCGAAACGTATAACATTAGCAGTAACCCTGCAATAGTGAATTGTAATTAGCATGGCTATGACTCTCTATTCCTTATATACCAATATGTTGAGCCCACTTAAATCAAAATATGGTTTGCTGCAAATTTAAATAATTGTTTCATCAAAGGCTTTTTCTATACCAATTTTGCTTTTCTTCACATTCCTTGAGTTTTCAATAACATATATATACACAGAATCACTCATCTTGTCAATAATCCCGCTGATTTCTAGCATGCACTTTTGCAGTATTGCATCAGAAATTTCCCCTTCAAACACCGAATTTTGAGTCCAGGTCAAATACTTCTTAAGTGCTTTCCTTACTTTATTTACTTTTTTCTCGGATACATCATAAGTTAAAATTACAAAAATCCTCACCACCACGCTTTCAAGGGCTTGTATACTTCATCGCCGATGAGGTATCTTATTAATTTATAACATTCAAGTCTTATGAATGATTTGTATGATACATTCCTGTTTAATTTACGATGTTTTATAGTTACTGCGAGCTTCTTTTCGTACTCACTGATAAACTTTTTTCTGCCGGATTCATTTAAACTACAAACACCATCTTGAACACTAAAATCATCACTATTGATCATACGGTTATTTATCATACTAAATATTAATGGATCAATGATAAGCGGCTTAAATATTTCTGCTAAATCAAGACTTAAAGAAAACCTTCTTGTAGAAGGCTCATGTAGATAGCTTACCGTTGGATCTAGTTGAGTAGAATAAATTTGCCCAAGAACTGTAGTGTACATTAAGCTATTTCCAAATGATATGATAGCGTTAATAGGATTAGTTGGAGGCCTCTTTTCTCTTTTTTCCATACAAAACTCATCTCTTAGAAAATATTTAAATGCTTTATAATAATTATTTCTGATTCTCCCTTCCATTCCCATTAGAACATTAATATCATCTGCAGAATCTACGACTTCTTTGTCAATAGCATCCATTAATTCCTCAGGAATATTGGAATAATTTCTCAAATTCCTTTTTATATGAAATCTTGCACTATTGACAAAACATTTTGCCAGGTATAACCTTTTATCAAACTTCATATAATGCTCAGATTGTTTGACAACAAGAAATCCTGATACATTTCTTTTCCTGGGGTAAAATGATCCGGTATAGTATCCATAATAATTATAAAAATTAAGAAGTAATCCATACTCTGATATGTAAGATAGAAATTTCGTATTTAAATCAACCTCTCCAAATACATGTAAAGTGTCGATCTGTTCTATAGGTAAAGCTCTTTTGATGTCGTTTCCATCTATAAAATACACAGTATTTTCTTTTCTCTTGAGCCTTCCATTACTAAGTACATAATAGTCTTTTCCCAACTCTACTCCACCTCACTTGCAAAACAGAATTCATAATATGCACATTTTTTGCAATAGGATAGCTTGGCAAGAAGTGGGGGGGTAGCAAGTTCGGTTATTTCTTTTACACCAATCAGAATCTTTTCAACCTCCCTCTCTTCAACTTCCCCAAGCTCAAAGAATTCCTGCCTTTTTTCTTTTACATAGTTCACAATACCCTTTTTCTCAATTCCAATCTTCTTTAAGTAATAAAGGTAATACAATACTTGCATCCTGTCTGCTTCGCCCATTTTACTGCTTATCTTTATCTCTCTGATATAATCGTCATCAATTATGTCAACCTTTAAAATATCATCAATTAGAACCTCTCTATTTTTCTGCCTGGGATATGCTGATTCATGTAACAACTTTCCGCTAAGTACCCTGTCATTTAAGTGCTCCATTGTAATCCCTTTAGAAAAAAGCCATAGTTTCCTTTTACAGATAAGGTAGTAATTTACTTTTATTCCCTGGGTTTTAAAATATTCAAAATCGAAACTCATATTGGTTCACCTTTATAAGATTTGTAGATCTTCACTGAAAGCACTTTGTGCTTGAGGAATTTTCCTTAATCCAATTCTTATGTCGTATTCAAATCCATCATAAATAGTGATTTCAAAATGCTTAGTGACTGTTAATTTCATTGACTGTCTGTTAACTATATCATAATGTTGAACATCTACAGTAAACTCATTAATTTGGTCAATTAGCTTCCTTTTTTCTCTTTTATCCCCCTCACCTTGAATTTTTTCTACGAGATCGTCAATTATGCCCTTGTTCTCGTTGTAAACACAAAGAGGTATAATAGTTACACTGTTGATATTCCTAAATATTTTCTTTACTTCTTTTTTTTCAAGGGAATGTTCTTTTATGCTTTGAACATATTTTATAGTTTTTATGACCTCTTTGTAATAATCTGTATCTTTCATTTTTTCTGTATTATAAACATTCTCAATTATCTCTTGCTTTTTTGATTCGTTTATTTTTCCATCCACATTTATTAGTACTTCCTTGGAAAATTCAAATAATTTTTCATCTATAAATTTTCCAACACCACTACAGGCTTTATCACCACCATCAAAAACAAAACAATTATAACCGCTTTTATCAAATCTCCTATTTCTATAACATCTCCCCATCCTCTGAAAAAGTCCATTTATATCCGACAACTCCGTAATCAACACATCAAAATCGATATCCAAAGATGCCTCCACAACTTGTGTTGCAATCCATATACCTGAATCCTGACAATCTGCCTTTCCAAACTTTACAATCAATTCCTCTTTTATTTTCCTGTCTTTTTTTGTATATTTACTGTGAAACAAGTTGATATTGGGGCAACCCTGACTAAACTCAGTATTATTAATCAAGTCATAATATATTTTTTGTGCTGTTTTAACCGTGTTGCATATTACTAGTATTTTATTGTTATTGAATTTCTCAATAATAAATGATGCATTGATGCTGTTATTGACTACCTTTAAGCTATGTCTTATATAATTATCATTTATAAAGGGCTTAGGGGTTTCAAAACTAATCTCTTCATTTCTTAATAAATCTGTTACAATGCCGGGTAATGTGGCTGTAAGTATTGCAAACTTACCACCAATTTTTGATATGTATGAAAGACCAATTACTAAATAAGCCAACAAGTCAGGAGAATACATTTGGACTTCATCTATTACAACCTTTGAGTAGCAAAGAGTTGCAAATTTCATTTCAAACCCTCTGTATCTATAAACAAAATCAAAAATTTGGTCCAAAGTGCATACAGTAACAGGTAATGAAAGCTGCCTGGTTTTGCTGTAGTATTCATCAATATCTTCGTCCTCAAAACTATTCTCAATATACTTGCTATATGTATCGGAATGCAGAAGACCTATATGATCTCTTTTATCCATACCAACAATATTTTCAACAACTCTCTTGTATATTTCATTTATAGCAGTTTTTAACGGTAGTGTAAAAAAACCTTTGTTATCTCCAATCCATAAAAGGCCTGCTTCTGTTTTACCCATTCCTGTCTGAGCTACAACAACAACGTTTTTGTCAGAATTATCTTTCATAAATAGTTGGAGATCATTCCAGCTGTAATTTAAGCTTTCAAGACCATAACGCAAAAAATCATTTTTTACTTCAACATCAATCCCCCCACTTGCTGCATAATCCAGTCTGTTTAGCAATCCTTTGATTTTGACATATTCAAAAAAATCCTTTGAAGTTTCATAAAACCTTTCATTAGAGAAATATTTATTGCTGATTTTCTTTATTGTTGTGATTTTAACCTTATCATATACAAAATTTGTCGCTTCTGATTTTAAAGCTTCTACCTCATTTTTATAATTGGGAGCATCATAATCTCCCCTTTCATGATGGTAGGCTATTGCTTGTGCAAGAATGACAATTTCCTGATCGTTAAATTGTTTTTTTAACTCATTTTTATCTAGGAATGCAAGGCTTAATAGGTTATGAGCTATTTCATCAGAATATTTTTTCCTGCCCTCTATCTTGCTTTGAAACTTCAAATTCATTTTACCCATGTCGTGGTACAAACTGGCAGTCTCTAGGAGCTGCCAGTTTATCAATAAATCAGGATAAAAACACTTTAATAAATCTAAGTTTTTCATAAGTTTGTCAGTATGTTCTTGAATTGTTTCACTTGGATTTGATTTTGCTAAATAGTTATTCATAAGTACCTTCTTTCAAACTGCAAACACTATATTCTCATCTTCATCAACAAGCACGCTTTCATCTTCTAGTGCAATTATTCTTGAAGAATACACAACCTGCACTTTATTCCATTTTCTAAAAATTTTGGGACTTCTATCGTTACCATAATTAATTTTTTCATAATACTTATTAATATTGTATCTGGTCCCTCTTGTACCAGTATCAGCTTTTCCGCCGCCGCCCAATTTAATTGAGTTGTCATTAATCAAATTTTCAGGAATATAAGCCGTATAGTTATTATCAAGCTCTATATCATTTTCCAGAGTTTTTTCATTTACATCTACTATTTTTACTTCCTTAATTACAGCCAGGTCCTCTCTTCGCCCTAAAGAAGGAAATTCAACCGGAAATAGAAATGCTTTTTCAATTTCATTAATCAGTGATTGTTCCTCAGGAATTAAATGAATTAACAATTCTATTTCTGTCAAAAGCTCACATGTTGCCACACCACGGCTTATCCCAAATCCACTTGTTTCTAATTGGTGTCTTCCCTCTTCATATGTCATACCGGGCTTAAATTCGTACCTTGTATACAAATCATTTACCTTAGAAAGGTATTTCCCTTGAATACTGATTTTCATGGCTTTATATTCATCAAATCCACATAGAGAATGGACCATTCCGCTCACCGTTGAGTATGGCGGAAGCGGATATGTCTCTTTTAGCTGAAAGCTTGTTGGAACTTTATAATTAACAAGTTCTTGCTCAATTTTTAATCTAACAGCTCTCATAATATTCGCTAACCTTTCCTTTAATATTATTAAAGAACTCAGGCATAGAAGTAGCTTTTAATTTTTCTTTTATTTCTTTATCATTGATAAATTTACCTTCTATAAGCCCACAATAAGTGTCCTTTTTTATTAAATCAAATAATACCCCTTCAATTGTGGAAACCAGCACTCTATTATCCTTTACTTCAAGAGCATTCTGAAAAACAGGATTTTTCACATCATAGACTCCACCTATTGCGAACAAAGGTTTTAAATCCTCTCTTCTTCCTCTGATATCTCTGTACAAAAGTGACACAGTATCCAATAATCTATTTACCCTTCTGGCTTTTTCACAATTTTCTATACTTACATTGTCTACATCATCAATACCTATCTGATCAAGATCAGCTGCTATTGTGTATCTATAATATGATCTATGAATCTCTGACTGAGCTATATTCATATTCTCATTGAGCCTATCTGCAAGTCCTTTATTAGTAAGAAAATCCAGGTCTCCTTTGAACGTTTCCAGCGAAACTGCATTTGAAAGTCTTACTTTTGCTGATCGTGTAGCACTTCCTTCTCCCTTTTTTGTTTTCATGTATCCAAAAAAATCAATTTCCGGATAGTCTTTTATAGTTGAATCAGGAGCAAATTGTATTACCTTTTTATCTCCATTTCCTTCAGCCTTAACCATAGCTAAAGGCTCTCCGATTTGTTCTATAATGTTGTAACGCAAAGCTTGTCTTGATATGTAAGTATATTGCTCACCATTCCCTCTAGCCATCTTTTTTAAAGATGCTACATTGCCGATACCTTCACCGTAATTGGCACTTTCTGCTTCGAATATCATTGATATTACTAATCCTTTTGGTTTCATAGCATTTGTCATTATTTATCTCCTCCATTTGTGTTTTCATTTTTTTTGCCATCAATAAGCCCTGTTACAAAAGCATAACCAAGGGTTTTGAATGTATTATCATCGCCTAAACATTCTGTAACAAACATTGGCACCGGCTTGTTTGTATATAAATAGCAGTTCAGTAGCGTGTCCATAAACATACTTTTGTTATTTGTCTTTAATGCATTTAGCAATCTGTAAGAAATACCATTTAGTTTATTGTCCGAATTCTTTGATTTATAAGCTTCCCTTAAATGGTAACCCGCTACACTTGCTATTTTAACAATATCTCTTTCTGTATCCCCCATATATCCGACTCCTTTCATGTATTTCAAATTAATATTGAGCATATTTCTTATATGTATCTCGTTATACTTTGCATCCTGTTGATTTGACATCCTTATAACAATCGCTTTATGTATGAGGCAGAACAGGTTTTCATTATTCAACAGCTTTTTCATGACCTCATCATAAAGTCTGAAAAATGTATTAATTTCTTGAAACCCCGTTTTTATTAGAGTATTTAACTCATCCTTTGAATCAAATAGCACCTTGAGTACGTTTTTAGAAAGTAAATTGAATCTGTATTTCTCATCTTCATATCGAACCACCTGTATGTCTGAAAGCTCATATCTTTTACTGTCATTTATACTCTCATGCAATGCTCTGATCATTGTTCCAAATGCATTATATATGCCTTTGGAATCGGCATTATTTAAAATTTCATGTTTAATAGTGTAATTGATTCTTTGTGAGTTAACCACACTATGGTTTTCGTTTATGAATATTCCATTTCCATATATTGTTGTAAACCCAGCTGGAATACAATAATATACTATTTTACATATAGGACATATTTCTATATCACTATTAAAATTCCATACATGAGATGTCTTTCTTGATGTATCAAAAAACATTCTGTTTAAGAAGCTTAACCCTTTCTCAATTTTTTTTATTGTCCTACCACATGAAAAACACCTGAAATCAGAGTCTATCTCAGTAGATAAATAACTAAATATTTCACGAGCATTTGATTCTATTTCTAACATATTTGTATTAATATATTTATCAATAATTGCATTAGGAGCCTTACTTGCCTTTGACTTTTGATCATAGAATCCAGTACATTCCGACCTCAATATATGATCTTTTTCTCTTGACAATATTTCTTTTAATTCTATCAAAAAACTACTGTTAATTTGCAATTGCTTTTTACTTGGCTTTTCCAGCCTCTTAAAATCCAGTACACTAACATGCTCCTTATATGCTGAATTTTTCATTTTAGATTTTATAAACTCTATATCCTTTTCTACTTCCTCTTTCACTGAATCGTCAATTTCAATACTTAATAGTTTTTCAATTTTACCGCACACTTTTGAATACACCATTGTATTTTCATATGTATCTATAAAATATCGGAAGTATTTTTCTTCAAAGTTCTCCAAAACGTCCTCTTTAAATGATATCTCAGGACCATTAATGAAAATATTATCTTCTGCATGCTGTAATATGTTTACTAACCCAATAGCTCCGGCATTGTAAAGCCAATCAGCAAGCCTTATTGTAACCATATTTATCGTACTCACCTCCTATCTAATAAACTACTTCCAACATTCCAAATCCTTGATTTCGCTTAAATCCAAGCCCCAAAGAATACAAATCCTTCAGATCATGTATGTTCCCACTTAGTTTGAATATACCTTCATAAGAGTTTACATAAAGGTAGCTTTTCCCTGTTTTTTCCTCGAACTCTCTTAATTCCTGCCTTACCACAACATTTTTCATCTTTACACTCTGGAATACAAGCTTTTCCCTAAGTCCCTCTCCCCGGTAATTCTCTAAAACCTTTCCGGCAATATAGTTGAGCTCCCTTTCAAATCCTTCATCCTCAATCTTCATAAAATAATTCTCATTATTTTTTACACAGATTGGTGAAACAGTTTTGAAAACTACATCCCCAGAGTTTACTTCTTTTTCCTTTACCATTGAGATGCCACCCTTAATTAGATTATAATCCTTATAAGAGAACTCGGAAATTTTAAGAAGCCCATTATAAAGATAGACTATAAATTCTGTATCCGGGGAACTAACAAGAAGGGAAATTCTGTCCTTAATTAAAACAATATCCCCCTCAATCTCATACTGATGCATTTTTACTGAAAAGCAAAAATTCTTGCTTTTCTTATTTGTCTTGCCATTGAAGGAGTATAGCCTATTAAAATAACCGGTATCGGATTTTTTCAAGGCATCTTTAATCAGACTTACAAATAACATATTATGGGACAACGGTAATTTTTCAGCCTTAAAATCACATTTAAGCCTCAACCTCTTTACCTCCTTTCTACTATTTTGTATTGCTAAAACTCACTTATTTCCTAACTACTTAAATTATAAATCCAATTGTAGACAGATTTATGTTATAAATAAATTTTTGTCATTTTTTTAATTTCATTCCTTATATCTACTTTAATTTCTTCAGGCTCAAGAACTGTAACAGCACTTCCCATCCCAAGTATCCACGTCTTTATTTCTTCCAATCCCCTCATTTTTGCCTGAAAAAGCACTGCACCATTGTCCAAATCAGTTACAACCTGGTTCTCAACCCATATTTTCTCCTTGATAATCTGAGAAATTGGTTTTTTAATCTTTAGTTTAATCCTGTACTCCTTACCTTTATAAATACCGATGCAATTACTCATAAAGCTCTTCATATCAAAGTTCTTGTCTTCTTCAAACCTCTCCTCCAGCAGCTCATATTCTGTTATCCTGCACATCTTAAAGTCTAGAATTGTATTTTTCTTCTCACAAAAACCTGCAAAATACATATCTCCTTTATATTCGAATGTTGCATATGGTCTCACTATTCGTACTGTTAATCCTGAACTTAAAGAATTGTATTTAATAAGCAATTTGTTTTTACAAAGAGAAGCTGAATGAATATCAAGAAGTTTCTTTCTCTCAACCGAATGGTCTACATTAGACAGAGTAACTTTATTCAGATGGTTATAGAATTCATCATAAGATATGCCTCCAGTCTTTTTTACGCAATTGATCTTTTCTGTTAATGATGTGATATCCTTATTTGCTATATGTTTGCTGTCTTTGAGATATTTCTCGATAAGAAGAAGTGAGTTGTATTCCTGATCAGAGATATAACATTCAGATATTATGTTTTTATTCGACAGTTTATATCCACCATGTTTGCCAGTAAAAGAGTCAATATATATCCCTGCAATCTCCAGCTCATCTCTAAATCTGCTGATAGTTCTCTTATCAATTTCCAGTATATCAGCCAGTTCCTTTGTTTTCATTTTACCTCTGGATCTTAATAAAAAGTACATGCTTAAAGCATTACCAATTTGACTCATGTTTCCACCTCGAAGTTGCAATTGTTAATTACTTTTAAAAATAAGGAATGTATTCACTTTCGTGGAACACATATAAATTACTAAACAAAATACTTATAACTAACAAAATATTATCACTAATTCACAAAATATACAATTAAATTACATAAATTTCTATTAATTGAGATAAGTATTTGTATTGATTGATGAACCTTTTTCTCATATAGATAATAGGATGATACTAATTGATTTGCTATTATCCAAAATGCTTTTTCTTTAGCAAGGCAGGTAGAACTTATGATTAAAACAAAACTAATATTTATTGAAGGAATATCCGGATCTGGAAAGAGCACATTGACAGGCTTTATATCAAATTTATTCGATCACTACAAGATTGACCATAATGCCTATTTTGAATGGGCAGAAAATCACCCCATATATATGAAGGATGATGAATGGTTTATTGAACATAAGCAATCAAATTCACTCAAATACAGGCAATTAAACCAGGAAAGATGGATAAAACATATATTTAATTTAGTCAATGATGACGCCATATCAATCTTTGATTCAAGTTTGTTTCAAGACCCCCTAACTGCATTCATGCTCCTGCTGAACGAAAATTTAAAAGTGGTCAGGGATTACTATAATGGGCTTTATAAAATATTTAAATTATGTAACCCTTCACTAATTTATTTAAGACAAAATGATGTATATTCCACAATTGAGAGAGTATATAATTCAAGACCAAAAGAATGGGGAGATTTTATAATTGAATACATTTGCACTTCCCCATATGGCAAACAAAAACATCTCAAAGGGTTTGATGGAATGGTTAAATACTTCAAAGAAAGACAGGCATTAGAAGACAGACTCTTTATGCAGTATCCGTTCAGAAAAATAATAATAAATAATTCCGACTTCGATTTCGAAAAATGTTACAAGTATGTCAGTAAATTTCTCGGTTTTAAATTAAATAGTGGGTTTCCTAGTCATTAACAAGGCCGTGCCAATTTTCACTTATACAAAGAGGATATCCGGAATCCATGCTATCTGAAGCCATCATATCCCTCCGCACCTGGCTGTATGTTATATCCCAGTCAGGGGCAGAGGTCAGGCTGATATCTCCCAAATAGTAATACCTTATGTACTGATCACCTTTGAAGAAATATATTTTGATATTTCCTTGAATATCAACAATGGAAAAAGCAGCATCAATGCTTAAAAAGCCTTCTGAGAATGCACCAAGACCCTTCCAGTTATTTTTGATAGGTAATGGATAGCCATCATCTGCCTTGTCATTCTTGTCAACCTTGTCTGCCGTCATACAATACCTGAAGTACTTATTTCCCTTAAAAAAGTATGAATTGCAATTATAGCAGCACAATAAGCCTTGTAAAAGTTAGGCTTTGAGTTTTTATAATAACCGCTGTACCACCAGATTGGCTTTGGGGCACTAAAATCTGCAATAACACCCCAGTCATTGTTTTCAACCCAATTTGAATGGGAATAAAAATCCTCAGTGGTATGTATCAAATATCTCAGGTTTTCACACACTGAATTAAAATCGGCTTCATTTCCACTTGAAAAATATTTTATAGAGGCATCTACTGCGTTTTGCCGATGTTCCTCTATCCATCTAACCCCTTCATACCAGCAGCAGTTGTCAAAATGCGATACACTTTGACTATTTGCCTCTCCCCTATCTCCTATAACAGACTTTTCCGAAAGGATCTGGGAGAGTAGCTTTGTTGCTGTAAGTGACAGGGCTGCTCTTGTTATTTCTTTATGATAACTCTCGTTCATATGACTGCTCCTCCTACATTCTGACTTAATAGGTCTTATCGAAGGAATTCCAGAGATAGCCTTCTGTGTCAATTAAATCTATTATTTTATCATACGGTATATCAATCTGCATAACACCATTTGCTGGCCCCAAATCATAAAAGAATCCTAATGAATCTTCTTTTATAATGAAATTTATGTCTATATTCTCATTAAAATAATTACCTCCAAGTCTTCCTTTTATAATTTGGTTGATTTTTTCCTCATAATCCGAACTTCTTTTAAATAGATCTTTTTTATCGTAAAGTTCTCCTGTCAAAAGATCAAAGTGATATGCGATATATTTATAATTACCCTCATATGGTGGAAAATTGCCTTCTTCTGAAACAATGAGCAGGTTTTCATTTTTTTGTACTGAAAAACTAGTTTTAATAATATTCATTAATCTTCCAGATGCCTTTTTCACAGAAATTCGCTCATTTAAAAATAAATCCTTAATCTCATTATTAATTTTTTCCTCTATTTTTTTATCTGAAAGGCCCATGAGTTCAGGATATTGGATAAACTTAGCAAACCCAAGCCTCCATGTATTCTTATTTACGGTTATATTGCTATCAAGCTTCATAGAATTATCGCTTTGCCAAATTTTAGTTCCATCCTTTTTTAAATATATCAGAGTCCCATCAATCTCTGCCTTAATAAGATCTCCATTAATCTCCAAGATTCCCAAACCTATAAACTTTGGTAGTTCCTTAGCTACATTACCGTTTTTATCTATGAAAAATGTTTTCTCTCCATCACAAACAGATATATACTTACCTTCATTAATCTTTTTCCCGATATTATAATAGTCAAACTGTGTCAACTGCCTCCCCGTTGTGTCAAATATTGCTGCCGGGGCGATCATATTAATCAACTCATCAAAAGCATCGGTATAATATAACATATTATCTGTTTCTTTTATTACTTTAAATAACCCGTTTCCCATATTGATTATATACGCATATTCAGGCTCAATTATATAATCGCCTTTCTTATCTATAACACCATAGTATTGCTTTTTCTTCTTACCATCCTTATGTATTGATACTACTGCAAGACCGTCATGAAAATACCCTGTACTGCTAAATTTTGCAGGTATTGCCGTTTCTCCTTCTAGAGACACATATCCCAACATATCAATATCCTCATCAAGGAAAGTAAGTAATCCTTCTTTGTCGTTACTTATGTGGAATGGATGATAGTATTTTTCTTTATCATTTATAAAATTATATGTATCCAGTATATTGCCTTTTTTGTCTATGATTCTATAATTTCCCTTCGAAGACATAACAACGGTTTTACCGTCTGTAAAACTATCTGCCTCATGATATTCCGGAGGCACTATAATTTTGCCCATTTTATCCATAAATCCATAGAGCATGTTTATACCTGCCGATGACGTGCCTTCTTTTCGAAACTTTATTAAACCTTCACTGCACTCAAGCAGTTCGTGTACACTTTCCAAAATAATTTTCCCATCCTCACCTATTACAACACTTCCACCATGAAATTTATTAACAATTGCTATTCCCTCAGAAAATGATATAACATTACGATCTGAAGTAAATGGCCCTGATATTGTCTGACCAGACTTATCTATGAACCTGATGGTGCATTTATGTCTATAAAAATCATCATTGGGTAATTTTTCAGCATCATCCACAACAACGGCTACACCTTTTTCGTTAAATTCACCAACTCTATCAAATTGAGGGTTTATTTTGAAATTACCTTTGCTGTCTATAAATCCCCACTTCTCTTTTCCTTCAAATAAGGAAAAGGCAGGCAGAAGCATTTCTTCTTTATTGGAATCGTTTGAGTTGTTATAGACAGGCTCTTCAGGTAATTCAATAATGTCGGTATTTTGGACAAATGTACCTTCTATGGCTTTTGTGGTGTTATTAATTATTTTTTCACCTAAATATGCCCCCAAGCATGCAATTATCAGAAACAACAGCATTATTTTAATTGTATTTAGCAGCAACTTGCCTTTGTTATTCATAAAATATAGAAACCTCCATGTCAAGCTTAGTAACAATCATCAAACCCAATTTATACTTATTATTACAATTTATATTATACATATTTTGCTTTATCCCTTCAAATTTGCATAAACAAAAACTCTACGGTGTTAAGATTGAATTTACCATTACCAAGTGCTATAATGATATCCTTGTTTAAATATTACCAAAAGGAAGTGTTGTTTGAATTGGATTCTAAAAAAAGAAATATTATTATTGCGATCATGGTTGCAATGTTCCTTGGAGCTGTAGAGGGGACCGTAGTAACCACTGCCATACCTACAATCGTAAAAGACTTGAAAGGCTTTGAGTCTTTAAGTTGGGTGTTTTCCATGTATCTGCTGACATCTGCTATCGCAACACCTATCTATGGAAAACTATGTGATCTGTATGGAAGGAAAAATGTTTTTTGCATAGGAATCATAATTTTCCTTGCAGGAAGCACCCTGTGCGGATTGTCCCAAAGCATTAATCAGCTCATTGCTTTCCGAGCTATACAAGGACTGGGGGCAGGGTCAATTTTTACTATAACTTATACTATCGTAGGTGATGTTTTCAGTCTTTCAGAAAGAGCTAAGGTTCAGGGTTGGCTAGGCTCAGTATGGGGAATAGCAAGTCTTGTGGGACCATTTCTGGGAGGATTCTTTATACAGACGTTGTCATGGCATTGGATATTTTTTATAAACATACCCTTTGGCATTATGTCCATCATTCTGCTGCAAAAAAACCTAATCGAAAAATTTGAAAAAAGAAAGCACAGCATAGATTTTGCAGGCATCATATTACTCTCTGGTGCCATTAGTCTTATTTTATATGGTACTTTGACAATCAGCAAGGGAGAAAGTAAAAACTTAGCCGTTTCTGCATTTATTATACTGGGTGCCATTGTTTTATTCACAGGGTTTTATTTTGTTGAAAAACGGGCAAAAGAACCTATACTACCTTTGATATATTTACAAAATCATCTATCATTGTAAATGTAATAAGCTTCTTAGTTCCAGTTCTTATGATTGGGATAAGTGTATACATGCCTGTCTATACCCAAAATGTACTAGGCTTCAGTGCAATTATCTCAGGCCTTTTGATGGTTCCAATGACAGTTGGTTGGGTTTTATCATCTGTTTTATTGTCCAAAGCCATTACAAAATATGGCGAAAGAACAGTTGTTGGCTCATCAACATTAATTTTATTAATCGGCAGTATTCTTCTTACAACCCTTAGCATTCATTCATCTGTTGTCATCTTAATAGCTTTCGTTTTTATTATAGGTGTAGGTTTTGGAAGTACATTAACTACCTTGACTATTTTAGTCCAAACATCTGTCCCCCCCAATAAAAGAGGAATAGCAGTAGCTTCAAACGCTCTTGTGCGTACGCTTGGACAAACAATAGGCGTTAGTGTATTGGGAAGTATTTTTAATATAACTGCCATTAGCTATTTTAGTAGTAAAGGTATCAACAACATAGATGTTAACGATTTGAATACAATTTCAGCTGCTAAGGATGAATTCCTTCAGGAAAATATTAAGCTAGCTATGAATCATTCTCTTCATACTTTATTTATTATATTTATCATTACAGCTGGCTTATGCTTGCTATTAAGCACCAGGCTTTCCAAAAAGCTTATGGAAGAGAAAATGGAGGACAAATTGGAAGGAGCAGCGGAAGCATAGGAATGAAAAGAGATGAATTTTTGTTCCTTTCGGATAAAGTAATTCATTTAAACTGGTAGAAGTAGGTGTTTTATGTATTTCATATGGGGCAAGTGTTTAACCCTGTCCGAGGGACTGTCCCGAACAGGGTATTTTTAGTTAGCACCTAACTTCATCTTCAACTATGAACTTTACTACATGATCACCTATCAACTTTGTCTGTCTTTGTTCTGCATGCATTAGGCAGGCAATACATACTTTATCGATTTTCCTTGCCACTCCATGTGAATAGTCATAAAACTCACCAATAGACTTTTGGGCAAATAGTCGTAAGGTGATAACGTACGTCTACCCTTTGACATATAGACTCGTAGATCTTTATGAAAATGGAGTGGCTTGATGCATTTCCAACTACTGCCTTTTTCAGCATAACTAATGTAATATATAATATGAAATTTTATGTCAACGTCATTGTTGTTGCATAAAAAAATTTAATAAAAATCAACTGTAATATTTACCTGTAGAAAGAAGAAAGCCCCTTTGTTAATGTCAAGTGGGTTCGCCAGCAAGCAGCCACAATAATTAACAAAGGAACTAACAATATTATCAAGCTTTGCTCCCTGCATAACTGCATCTCTAACAGCCCAAACCTCAGCACAGTTCTCCACTATAAGTACTTAAATATCCTTTAACATCCTGCCAAATCCTTATTTCTTTCGCACCGCTTGCCGAGTCGGCATAATCATCAACATAGAATTTTACTGTTATTTTATTATTTTCTTCATTTGCCTCATCAATCTTGTTTTCACTATCTATGTTGAATGTTAGGAGGTATTCGCCAGGGAGTATTTGGAATCCGCTGATTTCCCACTGCATCAAGTGCCGGACCAATTGAACAGTCTCTATCCTTCTCAATATCTGTGGTACATTCTGCAATATAATTACTATTTTCACCACTTACAGTAACTTCAACTTTAAAACTACCCTTTGACAGAGTATCAAAATAGTTTTACTCTTTAAATTACATGTTTATGTGTAAATGTTAAATATAGGGTTATGCAATATAGTAAATAATGCCATAATACGGAATCCTCTTCATACTATGGCATTATCAGTATTTGTATTGAATTTTATAGATTGATAAGCAAACAAAATTTGGCCAAATGCTACACTTATAATACGGTATTTTGTCTCTCTGGAAACTACTCAACACTTTCTTTACGCTTCGCTTTAAGCAAAACCTAGAGTGACAAGTCCCTCATGATGAAATTCAATGACATACTTTTCTTTATCATTATATAGCCAAGTGTCGAAGCTAACAGCAGTAACATCATCAATTACTTTCATAGCTTTATCCATATCTACGGCTATACTGGGTAAGGAATTATCATTCCAAAGTATGTAAACTTTAATATCTGATTCTGGCTTATGCATTTTAAAAATATGCTTAATTTCTTCTGCTTTGCTTACAATATACTTTTTATCCACACCCGACCAATCAATTACCCCCCATTTAGTTATTGGAAAAGTAGATATAAAAGATTTAAATATTTTAGATGTTTCGCTATATGATAGAATTTCCTTATCATCTCCAAGTGCATCCAAACATTCATCGAGCAAAGTCGCCATATTTAGCCTCCTAACTTATTGCGAATTCAATACTTTTAATAGCGTTTCAACAGTACTCAAATCTCCTTCAAAAGGAATTGCAATTTTTATTGCTTTAGTACTCTTACCATTTCTGAAATCCTCAACATTAATATGCGGTCCTTTCTGAGGGTCATAATCCAATCTCCATCTTACCTTACCATCTGCTGATTGCCTACCAACAATTTTACCTTCTCCTGACCCAAGTCTGCCGATATATGGTTTAGAATCATGACCTAAATTACCTACAATTTCAAGAGCTTTGTTACGTGCTTGTTCATAAGTATTCATCCTTTCCAAAACTTGTTCAATTTTATTTGCAAACCCCGATGCCTCATCAATCTTACTAATATTGAACGGCTCAATTTCGCTGATTGGGATCCTATCTTTTATAATGTTACCAAATGAATCAACAAATTCTACTTCATAGTATTCTTGAGCCTTTATAATTTTATTAAATTCAGTAAGTGCATCTTCAATTGCATTTTTAAAATAACTACGAGCCCTGCTAATACATTGTGCCGCCGCCTCCAGCATCTTTGCCAAAGCCTCTTTACTTGCTATAGCCTTATCCGCAACCTTAACACACACTTTTGATAGTACCTTACATTCCCTCAGCAAGTCAAGTATCCTGAGTGCTTTCACTACCCCTGCACCAGAAACAAAGAACGACAATACAAATGATATTGCTTCGCCAATCATCTTACCCTTTTCATAGCTGTCCGCCATACCAAACTTTTCTGCAAATGTTAAAATCATTTCCTTTATAAGGTTTGCAAACATTTTCTTTTCTTCAACAAAGAGTAGCGTACTAGGGCACATCACCTTACACAAAAAGCCGATAGTTTCCAAAGTATTCTTTGGGTTCTTGAGTAACGTCCATATGGAA
>NZ_DATCTU010000127.1 GCF_036567765.1 Pseudobacteroides sp. | reverse complement strand
ACGCCGCCAGCGTTCGTCCTGAGCCAGGATCAAACTCTCAAATTAATATTTGAAAATTTAATTAGCTCTTAAATTACTTACTAGCTTTTTATAAAGTTCGCAAGTTACTCAAATTTGATTTAGCTTATAAAAGCTTCATCTTAAAATTAACGAGTTTCTTTCGTCTTTTTACACTGTTTACTTTTCAAAGTCCAACGCTTCGTTAGAAGCAACTTTGATAGATTAACATGTTATTTTATTATTGTCAACACTTTTTTAAAAAATTATTACACTTTTTTAAAATTTTTTATATTACCTACAGAAAAATCACCCTATACCCAAGTCCTACGCAGCAAAATTCATTCTTTTTAAAGTGAAAAGGATGTCGCAAGTCTACTTTAAGTAGTTTACAACACCCCTTTACCTTAAAAAGAAAAAGAATTATAGCAATATATACTCAAGTTCTGAGACTGATTCAGCAGTATATGTAGGATTATACCTTTCCAGTTCTTCAATGGAACCATAACCGTATAGCACGCCTACAGAATCAACACCAGCCTTGTTTGCCCCTATAATATCATGTTTTCTATCACCTACCATAACAATGCTATCATTTATTAATATATTATTTTCTTTAAGTATAAACTCAATAATTTCGTGTTTTTTAATTCTGCCCCCGTCTAGATTACTTCCTGCTACATTTGCAAAATACTTTATCAAACCCGAGTTATGTACCACTTTTTCAGCAAAAACTGTTGGCTTTGATGTTGCTACCAATAAAGTTTTACCTATTGTATGGAGTTTTTCAAGAAGCTCTGGAATAAACGGATACACAGTATTTTCATATATCCCTTTTACTGAGTAATATTCTCTATACTTATCAATAGCCTTATTTGCATCCCCACATCTTTGACAAAAACTCTGAACTCTTTGTTAAGTGCAGCAAAATCAGTCTCTATATTTATTTCTAGTAATACTCCTATCCTTCCATTTCCATGAATATATGCATCAACAATACCTTCAGCTGCTATCCTATTAATTTTTCTCTCTGCATTCGAAAGGCCTTTTTCTCTCAAATAGTCTAATGCCCTGTCCATATTTCCATCATACTTTTCCAGTGCTTTTTTGCAATCCATTATTCCTGCACCGTTTCTTTCCCTAAGCTGTTTAATAATATCAGCTTTAATCACTTTAATACCCCCTCAACTAATTTTTTATTTTATGGTACCGTGTATGGGATTCGAACCCAGAGTCTTGATTTTGGAGACCAATGGTTTACCATTAACCGGCATCCCTATGTATTAATTGGCGGAAGGAGAGAGAATCGAACTCTCAGAGGTATTACCCCCAGACAGTTTAGCAAACCGCTTCCCTACCTTTAGGCCATCCTTCCGTATAAGTTATTCTTTTTTATATAAATCTGGCTGAGGTGGATGGGCTCGAACCATCACATCCATGAGTCAAAGTCCTGTGCCTTGCCAACTTGGCTACACCCCAATAGATTAAGCCCTACTTCTCTGCTATAAGTGGTGGGAATAGTAAGATTCGAACTTATGACCTCCCGGTTATCAGCCGAATGCTCTGCCATCTGAGCCACAAGCACATATCTTTTATACGAACAACACCACGGAGTAATTTTGCATCCATGACATAAACAAAAAGTGGTTAAGTCCTTTTTATTGGACTTAACCACTCCTATTTGTCAAGTGCTTTTGTTGTCACCGCTAATATATTCTATCAGGGTACAATGGTTTACCGCATTTACACAATAGAGGATTAAGCCAATGTATAAGTAAATCTATACTTGGTTTACACGCCGATTCAATCGCCTTATTAATTTGTTCAAGCCAGACTTTACTCAATAACAACATTGATTATCCTCCCTTCGTTAATAATTGTTTTTAATATTACTTTACCTTTATATTACTTGCACAACAACATTTTTTCGAGCATAGTGATTATGTGTTATCACAGACAAAGTTATCCTGTCAAGGAATATTTTAAATTTTTATTCAAAATCTTTGTGGTATGTATAAAATGTTTTAGATCTTACTACCACATCCTCTTTATACCTTCATTGGTGATCTCAATTGCTCCCTCCTTTAATAGCCTTCCGACAGCTCTTTTAAAGGCAGCTTTACTCATGTTTAGCTCGGCTTTAATACGCTCAGGGGAACTGCTGTCATTTATAAGAAGAGTGCCTCCGGATAGTTTCAGCCTGTCCATTATTTTTTGTGCATCACTCTCTATTTCATTATAGGCCTCTTTTCTAGTACTCAATTCTAATTTACCATCTGGCCTTATCTTTTTAATTCTTACTTCAGTATAGTCGCCCTCAGAAAAATTACCATACAACTCCTTGTTTGGAATCAATCCGTGATATTTGTTGTCTACAGCTACAAAAGCTCCAAGCTGTTTACTGATACTGTAGATGGTTCCATATACCCTGTCATTTACTTTATACGGCGAATCAGTTCTTAATATATTATAAATATTCATTGTTGCACACAACCTGTCACTACTATCGATGTACAATCCTACCAGATATTTGCCGCCTTTGACAACCTTGCCTACCTGTTCTCTGAAAGGCAGAAACAGATCTTTATCCAGTCCCCAGTCTAAAAATGCACCTATTCCAGTAGTTTCTACCACTGGCAAAGCAGCCAATTCACCTATTGTAACCCTAGGTTTTTTAGTTGTAGATATAATTCTATCCTCAGAATCTCTATATACAAAGACCTCTATTTCATCACCTATTTTAACATCACCGTGCACCTGATTTTTAGGCAGCAAAATACCATCCTGATCTTTATCACCTTTCATGCTGAGATAAAAACCATTCTGTGCCTTTCTTATTACTTCCATCTTCTGAATTTTTCCTAACTCTATCATTTTATACCTCTTTCGAATATTAATATTCTTATTATGATCCTCTCGTTGTAGAATTTTGATACCCTTTATTATACCACAAGCCTTCAATCATAAAAATTAAGCATACAAAAACAAAAATATTTATTTATTATTTTATTTGTAGTTTACAGGGGAGAAATGTGTAATGGAAAATGGATTTTTAATGACGGTGACAAATAATTTCCTTCTCTCTTTAGGCACTTATGATAACACTAGCCTTAATAAAGCAAATAGAAGACGCAATTACAAATTAATTATGGAATATTTGCAAAGCTGATTTTCCCTACAGGGTATGGACCCATAAGCTTTTGTAGTGCAGGAAGTTCACTATTTATATCGAGCCAAGCCTTTATAGACTCATCCTGTAAAATAACCGGCATTCGGTTATGAATAAAAGAAATCTCGGAGCTTGCCTCAGTAGTAATAATAGCTATTGCAGCAAAAGGATTGCCCTTATTGTCAATAAAAATATTATATAGACCTGCCATATAGAAGAGTGATTTTTCCTTAACATTTATAATATACTTTGTCTTAGTCTTGTCCTCATGAGTTATCCACTCATAGTAGCCGTTAGCCGGTATCAGACAGCGTCTTGAGACAAAGGACTTTCTGAACATGGGCTTTTCGGCCAGTGTTTCAGCCTTTGCATTTATAATGACTCCTGAATTTTTAAAGTTTGGAAAGCCCCACTTTGCCGTACTTAGCACACTCCTACCCTTGTGCGAGTAAACAGCCGGTATATTGTTGGTTGGAAATACCTCACCGTTTACATCTACTTTATACTTTTGCGATATATCGTTGACTATGTTTTTAATTTCATTAAAGTCATCATCTGTAATAAGTAAGAACCTTCCGCACATTATCATCACCCGCCTGCTGTTTATATTGAAATTATACCACTAAATCAGCTCATTGTATCATTCATCTACCCATGCAAAAATAATTATTCAAGCACTGTTACTTATCTGGAAGATACCGAGTATAAAATATGTTATCATGATAACGAAAAAACGTCTGCATAGATAGGTGGTGAGAGGAATTTGGAAAAAGAAGCCCAGTTAGTTTCTAATATTCTTAGCGGCGATATAAAATCATTTGAAATTCTTATGTCTATATACAGAAACCGTATTTATAATTTCCTTTTAAAAATGTCACTTTCAAAGGAAGACTCCGAAGACATGACACAGGAAGTCTTTGTCCGGGTCTACAACAGCCTCTATCAGTACAACAGCAAGTGGTGTTTTTCAACATGGATATTTAAAATTGCAATAAATGTTTTTAAAACCGAATATTCAAAGAAGAAATACAGGGATTCAAAGAAATTTGAAGACAAATTAAACAAGTATCAATTTTTACAAATTGCAGAGCCTGAGAAGGTTCTTGAAAATATGGAAACCAGGTTGGAAGTATTAAAAATGCTTGATTCTTTGAAGCTAGACCAAAGGATGGCATTAGTTCTAAAGTATGTTCAAGGATTTTCATACAAGGAAATAGGCCAGGTCCTCAAAATGTCTCCCGAGAACGCAAAGGTCAGGGTTATGAGGGCTAAGAAGCTTCTTGTAAATAATTACGGCAGATTTAAAGGAGGGATAATTCATGAAATGTAACAATTTTGATGACATAGTACTCTATGTAGATAGAGCTTTATCGGACGAAGCGGCAAAAGCTCTTGAGGATCATATAAAGGTGTGTGGGGAATGCCAAAAAATGACTGATACCCTTATTTACACCAGGGATTTTCTCAAAAATGAAGCTATTGCAAATAAAAGCATTGATGATAAAGTATTAAAATCAATTGATCAAAGCAGGTATGCTAATCCAAAAAATAGGTTCATACTTTCTCACGGGCTGATTGTATTTAGACAAATTCTAAAACCTGCTGCAGCAATACTCCTTATTTGTGTAGCACTTTTATGGCTAGGCTATGGAAGGTACTTTAAGGATAACAAGGAAACACTTACGTCAGAGCCGACAATAGCTTCCTCAGAGCCAGTTAATATCCTTATTTTAGGTAATGACTCTTATAAAAACACCGATGCAATTGCACTTATTAACTTTGACCCAATAAGTACAAAGTTAAATGTATTATCCCTTCCAAGGGATACAGGCATCAATATAAACGGCTCCCGGTCCAAGCTCGGTCTTGCTTATCATCAAGGTGGTCCCGGCACTGCTGCAAAGGCAGTAAGCGATCTTCTAAATATTGATATAAAATATTATGTTTGCTTTGATACAGCTGCCGCCCAGAAGCTTATTGATTTACTTGACGGAGTTGATTTTAGCAGCCCTGTCGATTTGTACTATGATGATCCTGTTCAGAACTTGCATATAAACATCCAAAAGGGCCAAAATCATCTTTCGGGTAAACAGGCAGTTGAATTAATGAAATTTAGAATGCCTTCACGCAAAAACGAAAATGACAACCTTTTGAAGTTTTATGACGGAAGCGATTTAAAGAGGATTGAAGCACAACAAAACATGTTAAAGGCACTAATAGAACAAAAACTAAATATGAAATATGTGTCCAAAATCAACGAGCTTCTTGAAATAATGCTATCCGCTACTCAGTCTAATATTCCTTTAAGCGATGCCATCAATATGATAAGAAATATACACAAATTAAATTCCAATGATGTAAATATGTTTATACTACCCGGACTCCCCAGGCAATTAGACGGTTCCTTTTATTACAATATGGACAATGAGGCATCCCAAAGTATCCTTAAAGGCTATTTCCAGTATAATACCAATTAAAGGCCTTGACACCCTAAAAGTATTTTTATTTTATACCCCATAAAAAGTCCTATTTATTCGCATTATTGTAGGTGGAACATATTATTAAAGGGTTTACGTTAATGCTTCTGGATAAAATAAAAAATCGGTTGGCCTGTGCGTATCTTATTCTTGTTATGATAACCTTTCAAATCTCACAAGCTGCTTGAGAAAATTATCAGCCCCAATGACGGACTTGGGTACAACTCTTTCAGATATAATATCGGCGACGGTGAAAATCCCAGTCACAAACATATTACAACATTCAGGGGCATGCCTGGATTTCTGTCATCAACGGGAGCATGGAACTGGAACGCAGATGCCAACCAGAGAGCTGTTCTAAACAGGTTAATTGAAAGAGGAAAGGCTGCTGCTTTACAGTGGCTGCACAGCAAAAAATAATAAAAGAGGTAGGTGCAAGGCTAAAATCAAAGGGGTTAACAGGAACAACGATCAGTGCCCCTGATGAAAACAGGGATGAAATTATATTCTGCGTATCAAATAAAGGTTTTATAAAACTTATAGAACCTTTCAGCATTAGCTTTGTTACCTTTGCCCACATATGCCTTACTTATAAGCAAGTATACTTCAGGGTTATCCAGGTCCAGAGATAGAGCCTTTTTTGAAGTCTCCAGCGACTTCTCATAAAGTCCTTTTTCCATATACATTTTTGCATCACTGATCAGGTTTTGGATACTTACATCACTTGGCTGAGTGCACAAAGTTACACTTTCTAATTCCTTCAGCACAGATTTGATCTTTTCAGCGGAAAACGGCTTTTGTACATATGCAATAGCCCCCATATTTGTACAGTTTATAGCATTCTTTACTGTTGCATAGGCTGTGATAATAATTACCGGAGTTTTGATTCCAATCTCTCTAATTCTTTTTAAGACTTCGGTGCCTCTGATTTCTGGAAGCTTTATATCTAAAAAAGCCAAGTCGAAGGTATGCAGAGTAAACATTTCTAATGCCTGTTTTCCATCAACTGCTGTAATAACTTCATATCCTTCTAGTTCAAGGCACTTTGTAAGAATCATGCGGATGTTTTTGGTATCATCTACTACTAAAACCTTTTTCATATTTAATCCTTTCTTCCATTATCAAAAGAGTCTACCTCAAGGGTGAATATGAAGGCACTTCCCATACCGAGCCTGCTTTCACACCATATTACTCCGTTATGGGCTGTAATAATTTCTTTAACTACAGCAAGCCCCAATCCTGTTCCCCTGACTTCAAAATCGATGTCCTTTACCTGCACATATTTTTCAAATATCTTTTCCAGATAGTCTTCCGGAATTCCTGTCCCAGTATCTTTTACAACAACATATACTTTATTATATCTATAGGTAGCACTTAAGCATATCTCGTCTTCAGAGCCGGTATATTTAATTGCATTGGAGATTAGATTGTTCAAAACCCAGGTTATTTTTTCGAAATCAACATATACCATCGGTAAACTGTTATCAGGCTCATAATATAGGTGGACATTATTCTGTATTGCAAGGTTATAAAATGGCTGTATGGCACATTCTATAATATTGTTGATTGAGTATTTCTGAAATTTGTATACTGCTTTTCCCGACTCGATTCGTGTCAATTCCAACAAGTCATTAACAAGATTGGCAAGTCTATCACTATCCTCTTTTATTGCATTTACAAATTGCTGCTGTTCTTCGTTTAGAATACCGATACTTTCATCCTTCAGCATATCTGCTCCCATTATTATGGATGTTAATGGGGTCTTGAACTCATGAGATATTGTAGCAATAAAATCAGTACGAATTTTCTCTAGTTCTTTAAGCTGTGTTACGTTCTGAAAAACAATAATAATTCTTGATAGACTACCATTACTATCCTTTGCGGTTGCCACTACAACATTATAAAAACGGTCTTCTCTATTGGAATTTACAGTAAATATCTTTTGCCTTGTATCAGCGTCCGAATAGACAGCACTTGAAATAAAATTAAATATTTCCTTGTCCCTAACCGCACCCATAAGGTTTTTGTTAATAACATATTTTTCTTCAACTCCAAATACCTTTTCGAAGGCATGATTTAGCATGATTATCCTATAATTCATATCAACAACTACAATAGGATCTGATATGTTTTTTACAATTATATTTGATTTGTTCTCCTCTGCAAGAATATTTCCCAGTGTGTTCTTTTCATACTGTTGTAACCGTTTTGTCATATTATTGAATTCCTCAGCCAATTCCCCGATTTCATCCTTGGAAATAATGTTGGCCTGCTGATTCAAATCCCCTGCTCTAATGAGCCGCATTGTTTTAGTAAGCATGGTCACAGGCATCAAAAACTTGTTGGTAAAGAATCTAGAAGTAGCGAAACCGCTAATAATAGCAAATATCGATAATCCCAAAACTATATACATGGAGCTGTTTGAGTTTTTAGTTGCATTATATTTGCTGTTAATCATGGACCTTTCATTTAATGTACATAGTTGCTTCAACACATTTTTTGTGTTTATAAAATCCGGCATCATTTCATTATTGTAAAAGCCAACTGCCTTTGTAACACCTTCCCTACTCCGAATTTCCTGCAAATCGAAGAAAAGCTTGACATAGTTGTTATAAGAAGCTTTAATCTCGAGGATAAGTTCCTTTTCACCTTTCTCAGTTATATTGTTTGCAGTTACATTGTACCATTTAAGAAATTCTTCATTTCTATCTGCGAAAAGCTCTTTACCTTTACTGGGATCTATACTGATATACATCAGCACAGCACTGTCCTGACGCTCAATGGCATCTATCATACTATTTGTAGCACTTATGCTTTTATAATTTGCTATCATAAGGCCGTCAATGGCTTTAGACAGCTGATACAGATTAAATGAGGCAGTTATACCTACAACAGCGATCAATAAAACCAATACTAAATATATTAAGGTGATTTTGCCTTTTAGTGTTTTGATCATGGTAATTCCATATCCTAAATTGTATTTGTATACTCAACTCTAAGTATAGTTTTGAATAATCAAATAATCAACGTTCTTAACTACATTTTAAAGCGAAATAATCATGATAAGACTGTGATTAACAGTGATAACTCGGCTAAACCAGTTTAAATGCTATAGGCAAAAGTTTGTTTTGAAAATTATGCGACTTTAGTTATTTATGCAAATGGAATTATAATCATTAAGAGTTGCCCTGTTTAGAAAGAGATGAAAGAGGTGAGATTTAATGGGCGGCATATTATCTAAAATCGGTATAATTTCTCTTGCTCTTGTCTCTTTGTATATACTGAGCAAGGTATTTAACAAAATTGATAGAGATGAGATATCTAAGACCTATAAATTTGAAGAATATGATGATGATTAGGAAATAAGGAATTATTAAAATTGAAAGATAAGTCTAGATATAAAGGTGGTTTATATGATTAAAGATTTAAAAAGAGTATTAATAGGAAGGCCTCTAAAAAATGAATTAATGGGTGAAGAAAAGTATGGTATTTTATGGGGACTGCCTATATTGGCAAGCGATGCCATTTCTTCCGTTGCTTACGCAGGACAGGAAATTTTAATGGTGTTGATTCCATTAATTGGAATCCTGGCTTATGGACAATTGACAGTCATATCGTGTTTCATAATAGGGCTGCTCATACTTCTTACCCTGTCCTACAGACAGACAATTCAATGCTATCCAAATGGCGGAGGTGCTTATATTGTTGCAAAGGAGAATATTGGTATACTTGCCGGAGTTACTGCTGGTGCAGCATTGTCAGTAGACTATATATTGACTGTTGCTGTTAGTGTATCATCAGGCATAGCTCAAATAACTTCAGCTTTTTCCCAATTAAGACATTACACTGTTCCCCTTTGTGTGGTCATGGTATTACTCTTAATGTTGGGGAACCTTAGAGGCATAAGAGAGTCATCAAGAATTTTCGGTATCCCAGCATATGCATTTATTATAGCTATAGTAACCATGCTTATTACAGGTTTTTTAAAAATCAAGAGTGGATATATACCTCCTGAACCAACAATAAAGTCAGTAGGTGAGCCCATAACACTTATTTTGTTATTAAGAGCTTTTTCCAATGGTTGTGCTGCATTGACAGGTGTGGAAGCTGTAAGCAATGCGGTGCCTAATTTCAAAGAGCCTTCAACCAAGTATGCCCGTACAGTGTTATTACTGCTATCTATCATTATTTTCTCTCTTTTCGGTGGCACGTCCATACTTGCAAACTTCTACCATGTAGTACCCAGTGAGGAAAATGCCATGCTTATTTTAATAGCAGAAGAGGTCTTTGGAAAAGGGTTCATGTTTTATTATATAATGGTTACCACATTTATAATATTGGTAATGGCAGCAAATACAGCTTTTTCAGGTTTTCCAATGCTTGTTGCAGTTATGGCAAAAGAAGGATATGTACCAAGGCAGCTAAGCATGAAGGGAGACAGGCTTAGTTACTCCAATGGCATAATAGTTCTTTCAGCAATATCTATTTTATTAATTGTTGTATTTAAAGCAAAGGTTTCTTCATTAATTGGACTTTATGCTATAGGTGTTTTTATATCCTTTACTCTCTCCCAGTCCGGAATGTTCTTAAGATGGAGAAGAGTTAGAGGAAAAAATTGGGGTCCAAAAGCAGCCGTAAACTGCATCGGAGCTATTGTAACTGCAATTGTTGTGGTAATTATAGCTATTACAAAATTCCACGAAGGTGCATGGGTAGTTGTATTTCTTATACCTACCCTAATATATCTAATGCTTAAGGTTAAAAAACACTATACTGCAGTTAAAATGCAATTAAGAATTAAAAGCGAGGAATTGGATGAAATAAATATTACACGTGATATTTACAGGAATCGGGTAATAGTACCTATCGAAAGCATAAATAAATCAAGTATAAGAGCATTAAGGTTTGCCAGAACAATTTCTGATAATGTTGTTGCATTTTGTGTTGCAATTGACGAAGAAAGCGGTAACGAAGTAAAAGAAAAGTACGCTAGGTTGAATACGGATATACCACTGGTTGTTAAATATTCTCCATTTAGAAGAGTTGTTGAGCCTTTACTAAAGTTTATAGAATCAACCGAATATGATTATAAAAAAGGTGACATGATAACAGTCGTACTGCCCCAGTTTGCTGTCAAACGCAGGTGGCACAGGCTTTTACACAATCAGACCAGAATATTTATTGAAAAAGAACTTTTAAAGCATAAGCATATTGTTTTAGCTACAATGCCTTTACAGTTAAAGGACGATGAATATGTATTAACTAGCTCTAGATATAAATGAAACTGATGACATAAACGATCAGTAATTTGGATATATTTATGCAATGGGGGCAAAACTTGGATATATAGATACTAGTTTTGAGAAATATTTCAGTATTACGGAACTTGCTGTTGGAACATATACTACTATATACGAAAATAATGAAAGTCCATATATAGCACATAACGGTACTCAATATTACTGGGCAGCAACTTATCCCACGAACAAAATCAGACGATAACATTCAGTACATACATAATAAATAAAAACTGCTTTTTAGCAGTTTTTATTTATTATGTGAAAGTAAGAATGTGATGTAGAATATTTTTCGAATGACATTAGCTTAAAAAGCAAATGTAAAAGATGTTGATTCCTTTATTCTCAAGGATTATTCTGAAATAGCTAAACCAAGACCACAAAGCCTCAATTAGAGCATCTTTATCCAGCCCCCATTATTTATCCTTTTGTGCTAAAACAGTTGATTTTTGCACCTTTTTATCCTTCTTTTTTACAAGCACAAACAGGTAACCTATAGCACCAAGCATTGCTAAAAATGTGATCCATGCAACAAGATGAGAAAATTGGTCGTCGCGAGCTATCCATGGAGTATCCGGGGTTTTGTTTTGAATATGATATACATACCATTCATTTGCAAGGCATACCGCAGTAAACAAAATGGTTGGAATCCACATCCGCTTTTGCCAGAATATGCATACCATGCATAGTATTATTGCCGGCAGCAAGTATCTCTCATGGACCCTGGATGCAAAAACAAAAACACCCGATGTAAGAATAAATGCTGAATAATATAATGCTAAAGCACTTTTTCTCTTAACCAGCAGTAAAACTGAAGCCAACAGCCATACAATGCCAAAAAGGAATATATATCCCCATGTACCATAGGTAATGCCAAAAAGGCCGGGAGTTCTGTCATCTACTGTTTGCTTGCCAAGTATGGTCCACAAATTAAAACCATTTGCGGTTGCGTAAGGATAATCATCCAATGATGACGAATAGTGATGTACGAGCCAGTAATAGAAATCAATGGCCTTAAATGCTGATTTTTTTACAAACCCTGTATTATTGTCGATATGGATTAGGCCATATGGGAAAGGCCTTTTGTCTAATTGTACCTTAAGATACCTTGCCTTAGCAGAATTTAGCGGAATATTTTCTGCCTTGCCCTTTCCCTTTTCTGTTGAAAACACTGTATCCCATTTATTTGAGTCGTCTGAAACCTGAATGCTGTAACTCTTAGCATATTCAAACCCCCAATTTAGTGTTAAACTTCCTACTTCCATAGATGTGCCTAGATCTATTGCCACCCATTGAGGTGAGGTATTTTTGGAAGCCCAGTAAGGATCAAACAAACCGGACCTTCCATCTAAGAGATTATTTGCAGTAAACTTATCCTCAGCAGTCGAGGAAGCACTAATCTGCTTACCTTGAGAAATGTTTTTTAAGTCTTTGCTGTATATTTCAACTTCCCTCATGCTGTAAAATGGTGTTTCCTTATAAAAAGGCAGAATAAGTGCAGTATAGATCAGCAAGCATCCTAAAAAACCGGTTCCAAGCTTTATAAGACTGATCTTTAAGGCAGGCTTAACAACATTTTTATCCTTAGTTCTAAAATACTCGGAGAATTTGGACCATGGAAAATCCTTGAAATACAATATAAGTACTAAAGGAAATAGGGCTATGCTTTGAGGTTTTGTAAGTGCGGCTGCAGCATATACATACAGGGCAATATTCGACTTTTTGATATTGAAGAAATAAATCACACCAATAAACAATGCTGCCGTGATGCCGTCAAACTGACCCCAGACCGATGAATTAAACACTATGGCAGGATTTAAAACATATAGTGCTGCCAAAAGGAGACCAAGTTTTACTTTGTTGTATTTCCTGCCTATCAGATAAATAAAAGCAGCTGCAATAAAATCAAATAAAACAGCCCATATCTTTATAATAAACTCCTGTGCCAGATCAGGCAAAGTAAAGGTTTTCACTATTACTCCCGAAATCCATAAGCAAAACGCATAAACAGGTCCGTATACGAAATGTACATCTGTGTTGAAATTCTTTAGTGGATTATTAGCTAAATACGATATCTCCCATTTCAAAAATCCAATATCAATCTTGTGGCTCGGAAGCAAAGTCAATAGAATCCTTGCAATAAAGAGTATTATAACTAAAATAAAAATTTTATTTTTGGAAACAGGTTTTTCTTGTAATCCTTTGTTTGATATTATACTGTTTTTTGATTTAGCAGCCTCTTTTTTGTTATTCAATCCAATTCTCCTTTTTATTAGTAGCCTATTTTTTATCTATATCAATTATAGTATATATCGTATAAATTGAAAAAGGTAGACTATTCATAGAGTATAATAAAGTAAATACCCTGAAAATCTACCCTATTTATAGTTTATGGACGGCCATATTGGGCCAAGCTGCCGTTTTTATACCTTTTATCATTTGTTACGTCCAAACCAACCCAACTTGGAGGCGTGTATTTGTTGGCTGCCTCCTCGTTCGGAAACTCTACTTCATAGTATGCCAGTCCAGCTAAGTTTCCTTTAAATATATCAATGGCAAACATTACACCTTTTTCATCCAACCCCTGATATCTGGTCTTATATATTATATTGCCCTCAATTTTTTTCATAAGAGCATTATATTCTTGCTCGGTTATCCAAAACTCACGCTCTTCCCTTACCATTCCAAACTGATCAACGTACGCTTTAACAGTTAGAAAATACATCCAGTCATCGGCATTTCTGATTCTGATTTCAGGCGAAAAGCTTATATAGGCCTGAGTAAGCTCATATTTATCCAATGTTTTAAGATCATACGGTATTTTACTCGGATCCAACAAGAACTTTCTTTCTATTTCAAGCCCAGTCTTTTCCGGTGTCGGTGTTGGTGTTATTATTTGCGTTGGTGTTGGTGACACCGATGTTGTAGGTGTTAGAGTTGCACTAATAGGTGTAGGAGTTGGGCTCGTATGTACATACACAGGATAACTATCGGAAGTAGCATTAAAATGCTTGGCTACATATACTAAATCCGACATGTTTATGGCATTATCCTTATTAATATCTGCGTCAGCATCATATAAGCTATCCCCTTTGATGCTGTTAAATCTGCCTGCCAAATAAACACAATCTGCCATGTTAATTGCACTATCTCCATTCAAATCTCCTGCCCACATGAGTATGTCTTTAATATTTGTAGTATATAGCTGAACATTTATATCATTTAGTATTCTTTTTAAGAATCCCTTTTTTTCAACTGTAAAATCGAATACGCCTACATTTTTGTAACCTAGCATCATTCTAAAGAAGCCGCTTTCATCAGTCATTATAGTAAGACCAGCTCCAGTAATTTTAAACTCCGGATTAATTAATTTCTTTGCTTCTTCACTGCAATCAATGTCTGTAACTATATTTCCCCTCACATCTGCCGGCGGCGGAGGTGCACCATCCAAAGGTACGGCATCTGCATATGCCTTCACCGAACCTCCAACATCGCATATAATCACTGATTGAAACAACAGCAGACAAGTTAAGACCAACATGATGCCCTTAATTAAACTTTTCATAGTAATCCCCCTTCATTTGATAATATTTAGTTTATATAATATTTGCATAGTCATACTATGACTGGGCTTTGAGCCTCGTAAAACATGTATAACACAATTGTATCAAAACTCACATCCCTTTACAATAAATAAACCTCACTTTTATGAACGTAATTTCCCATACGTAAACAAAAGCCAAGCATCGTCGTAAAACCAACGCATGGCATCTTTGTATGCTGTTAATATAGTATTATTATCTATCCCAGTCCTCAACCTCATACAGTAAGCTGGTTCCGGCCATAAGTTTTCTATTGTACGATGTTGATTGGATGAAAACCTTATACTTATCCAAAATGACTGGCCTGAGTGTTTCGTTTGCTCCTTTTACAGCTGACTGGGGACTAAGCCTAAGTATATCTCTTACTTGAGGCCCGTTAAATATCTTGCCTGTTTCTTTTTCATAAAGCAATACTTCCTTATTGAGGCCTACCTTCTCGCTTTTGGTTAACTCGTAAAAGCCCCTGCCCACTTTAAAGTTTATACCCTGCTCGGTAATATACTCCTTAATGCTTTGTTCCTTATCAACCGATAATACCTGGAACCTCCCATCGGGTACCGGATTTAAATTGTCGTCGCTCTCATATTCATCTATCTTGCCGTTTTTAAGCTTTTGTATTGACGATTTTATATTATAGTTCATTTTTCCTGCTGCTTTTAATTCCTGTTCAAAGGATATGAGGCTTTCTTCCCCATCCTGCTTATAGCATATTGCCATAATGATATCTGCAATGTTTGCAAACTGGTCAAGCGTTAAATAAAAGCCGCCTGTCTTTTGAGCTATTTCTTCATAGAATGCCTTCGAATGTTTTCTAATACCCGGCATGGCATGAATTCCATATACGTTTATTCCAGCTTCCAATAGCAGCCCCAGCTCATTTCGCCAGTCAATTTTATTCACATTTCCAGCATAGGTAGGTCCATGGGGCACATCGTCTCCAATGAGCACCAGTACTTTTGCCCTGCCTGACTGCCAGGAAAGATTAGTCCTTGCCTGATTCAAAACCAACTCATAACACTCGGGTGCATCCCCACCCCCAGTGGCTTCAACGTTATTTATAAAATTAATAATTTCCTCTTCGTTTGTAGAAAAATCGTTTATTTTTATCACGTATGGCTTCCCTGCATCACAGTAATCTCCATGGGCTATTATAGAAATCCTTAAACCCGGTATATCTCTGAATAATTTACTTACAATTTCCTTTACAGATCTTCTTACCTGGGTTAAACATGGATACATGGAACCTGTGGTATCAAAACTCACACACACATCAATATAATTGCTCACTGTCACAATCCCCCTTAATTTAAATTGGCCGTCCGGCCATACTTAATCATATGTATATGGCATTAATAAAATGTGAAACATAAATTATTGCCTTTAGGTCACAGCTTTAATTGCCAAGGCATAGAAAACACATCTTCACCTTTTCTTTGTGAATTCTGGTTTTATTTGAATTTAGAATGAAGCTAGGGTAATTCAAATTCGAAGCGATCACCGTTTTGTTTCTTTTCAGTTACGCATTAATAGTAACACATCTGTAACTTTGTGTCAACACTTTTTAATGATTGATATGAGCCTCAAATTTATATTGTAGCCATTACCACGTTTTAGCTACAAGCGAAATAGTCTCTTTTAGGTTTTTGCTGACTTCCAAAGTCCCTTTTTCATTATTAAAGCTTTTATACCATTAATTGTATGGGTAAAATTTAGTGGCACAAATATAACTTTTACAACAATTATAACCAAATTAATAAAGAAGTATGGTTTTCCTAATTAATTTAAAACTTATTGCCGATACTTAACATGTTAAGTATTCTTTTATAAAGGAGCCAGGCGGTATGATTAATTTTAGCGGCAACGATTCTGTAAAAAGAACAAACAAGGTTGTATTAATAATCAATTGGATATTGAATGCATTTCTCATAATCGGCTATACACTGGAATTTATCAAAGGTAATAAAAGTATAACATATGTGGGTGCTATGGTATCAATCATTGTCAGTTCCTTCACCGTTGCCACTATCTTATATTTAAAAAATAAATCCACTCCAAATCTGAAAATTTTTACATTGGGTGCCTACTTTCTTGTATATGGCTTTGCTCTTATGACAACAGACAGAATCACTGTTTTTGTATACCTTTTCCCAATACTTCTCATGTATTTTTTATATTTTGATTTTAAGCTCATCATTTGGGCCAGTTCTGCATCTGTAGCTATAAACGTAATAAGCATTTTTAAAAATGTTTTCATTTTAAAAATGACCGATCAAAGTATAATAACTGATTATACAATCCAGTTCTGTGTAGTATTAATGTACTGTTTTTCTCTTACTCTTTCGTCAAAGCTCGCCACTAGATTTAATATTGAAAAGATTTCTTCAATTGAGGAGGAAAAGAAAAAACAGAATGAAATACTTAAAGACGTATTAAAAATTGCAGCTGTACTTGACGCAAATTCTAAAAAAGTTTATGACATAATGGATAATTTTAACACATCTACTCAAAATGTATCCCTTTCAGTTAGCGAAATAGCAAAGAGCACTTCTGAATCTGCGGAAAGCTTTAAAGTTCAGACCGCTCTTACCCATGACATACATAAAATTATAGAAGAGAGCTCTGATGTATCTTCAAAAACAAGCCTGCTTTCAAAGGACACCGCATCTTGCATTAATGAGGGAATGGGCATAATAAACGACCTTTCCAGCATGTCCAGGGTAGTTAATGAAAACAATGCAAATATGAATACTATCATAAAGGAGTTAAAAATAAAGGCAACAGAAATCCTCAATATAACCGATATAATAAAAGGTATATCGGAGCAAACAAACTTGCTCTCCTTAAATGCAGCCATAGAAAGTGCTCGTGCAGGTGAAGCAGGTAAAGGATTTGCTGTTGTTGCTGAGGAAATCAGAAAGCTTGCAAGTCAAAGTGCGGACTATACAGGAAGCATCGGAAAGATAATCCAGGAGCTTAACAATCTGACCGATACATCTGTGAAAGCAATTTCAGAACTTATGGATGCAAATGAAATGCAGAACCAGCTTATATTTAAAACCCAGGAGTCATTTAATGCAATTTTATCCAAAATAACCGATGTAAATAACAATGTTCTACTGGTTAATGAAAAAATCAGTCATGTTTTAAGTACAAACAATAAAATAGTTGGCTGCATACAAGAAGCCTCCGATTTAAGCCGATTGGCATCCTCAAATGCAAATCAGGTAAATGATGCGGTTGGTAGCAACCTGGCAAATGCAAGCCTGGCAAAAAGCCTGGTTGAAGAGCTCATCACAACCTCCAAACAGATGAAAAAGTATATTGGCAGCTGATACCGCTTAATGGTATAATAGCTATCATTATACTTCGCAAATTTATTTACATAATATTGAATTATTTTTACTGGGGGAGTACCAAAATGTATACAGTCACCTATTCTTTAAGAGATGACAAGAACAATTCCGAAGACTATTATTTTGACATTGCTCTGTTTACCGATGAGGTCTTGGAAAAAGCAAAGGATTCTCTGGGACCTTATGCGAATGAATATTTAGCATATACCGGCGCCATAAGTCCAAGTGATAATACCTCAAAAGAGGAATACTTCTTTGAGCTTCTCATTCTCGGTGTGTTGTGGAATGTTTATAGCGGTGACGCATTGGAGCTTGAAAAAGGTCCTCAACATATATTGTCAACACTGGTAAATCTGCGTCAGAAAGGTGGATTCCTTAAATCCGGCATAGATGCGGTACGGGGCGTACTATCCACCATATTTCTTTCTCCTGACCTGTATGATAACATGTTTACGCTTTCTCCTGCAATAGATCACCTTGAGATTTTATTGAACTGGCTTGAAGCCTCCGGTGAGTTCAAATACGAGGTAGTTAGACTTCGAAAATGGCACAAATACTTAAAAATCAAACCCAAGGAGGATGCTGTAAGTATTCTTGCTGCTTCAATAGCCTGTGCTGCATGGTTTGAAGAAAGAAGCGAAGAGTTTCTGGGAAAATATACCCCTAATGTGGACAGGTACCTCAACGAAATACGCCCCAAACGCTATTGGAATGAAGATGTTATTTTCTGCGGCAGGAGAAGGGTTGAATACCACCTCAATATGGTTGGGGCAGAAATAATGAATCGTGCCTTCAAAAAAGCTTTCCGCCTTACCGATAAAAAGTTGGCAGTTGTTCCTGCATGCATGTGCCTTTTAAAGGAAAGGTGCCAGGCTAAGCCTTGTGGGAACGGCCTTAGCTGCATAGAATGTATGAAGGAATGCAGTGTACGCCGGCTAAAAACCCTGGGTGATAAACTTGGTTTCCAAGTTTTGATAATCCCTCATGAGTCATCACTTTACTCAAGCTGGCAAAAAGACTCCACCATAAAGGAAGGTGTAGGAATAATCGGAATCGCCTGTGTTCTGAATCTGGTTTCAGGTGGATTGATGCTTAAGGAAGCGGGTATATCGGCTCAGTGCGTATTACTTGACTTTTGCGGGTGTAAGAAACACTGGCATCAGGAAGGGTTGCCTACAGAGATAAATGAAAAATATATGGAGAAAATAATCCTGGGCTGACTAAAAAGTCAGCTCTTTCTAATTGTTTCATGATATAATTTTACTAAGACTTTTCATATTAAAGGTGTTTATAGTCTTACAATCAGCACTTTTATTAATACTTATTAATAGTAAAAGGAGGGGTCATTTTGAAGTTTAGCAAAAAAGGTTTTGCTGAAGCATCTGACTACACTGAAGACAATAAGGAAAAAAGTCCTGAAAACTCAGGCACTGATTTTAAAATTAAGGAACCTCCGGTTCTTTTCGACAAAACTCAAAAACTGGTACATAAAATAGAAAATATGCTGGGTCACAAAATGCTGGTTTATTGGATGTCTCATAGGGGAAGCGTATGCCAAAACGACATAATCGCCCTGTATGAAATGTTTAAAAGACTGGGAAGGCAGGAAAAAATCTCTATATTCATAAAGTCCAACGGTGGGGATGTTGAAGCTGCATTAAGGATAGTTAATCTTATTAGAAGCTATTGCAGTAATGTTAATGCACTGATTCCTCTTGAGTGTGCTTCTGCTGCTACAATGATTGCTATGGGTGCAAACGAAATATTGATGGGGCCTCTTTCTCACCTTACTGCTATTGATTCTTCAATCAGACACGACCTTTCACCTATTGACGAAAGGGAAAATAGAAGAATACGAGTAAGCCAGGACGAGCTCCAGAGAATAATAACCCTTTGGGAAAATCGTGCCCATGACCATCATGGCAATCCGTATGCAGACGTATTTAAATACATACACCCCTTAGTTATCGGTGCCCTGGACAGGTCTAGCTCCCTGTCCATTAAGGTGTGCAAAGAGATTTTGTCATACCATCTAGCTGAAGAAAGTGAATGCGACAGAATAAGCAGGCATCTTAATTCTCAATACCCTTCCCATGGTTACCCCATTACAGCAAGGGAAGCGTCCCGTATAGGCCTTAATGTAACCATGCTGGATGACGAACTTAACAATACACTGCTAGAGCTGAACCAGCTTTACTCGGAAATGGCACAGCGGGCCCTTACTGACTATGATGAGTCCAACTATCATGACAATGAGATCCTCAATATTCTAGAGTCTGAGGGTACCCAGATATACTACCAAAACGATAAGGATTGGAACTATATAAAAGAAGAAAGAAGATACCAGATATTAAACGATGAAAGCTCCTGGAGAAAAATACAGGTACAAGGAAATAAAAAGACAAAAAGCATACTGCATATAGGTTAAATTTTGATAAACATAAATATACAACTGGGTTTCAAATTTATTTTTGCTCATTTTATTTTATAGGAGGAGTTTATATGTGTACAAGGAAGAAAGCAACATACCTTTTATGCCTGCCCATAGCCCTGTTGATAGTCGTGTTTCTCAATATTTGTAATGCATTCGCTGCAGATATTGTTAAAATATCGGGATATGTTAAGCCCTGTTTTTCAAATGCTTCAGCTAATTTAAACACAGGCTTCAGGGTTGAGCTGACAGGAGGCCAAAGTACTACAACAAATTCTTCGGGGTACTTTGAAGTATCACTTGAAAGGGGAACACAACCCCAGTTAAAGGTTTGTAAGTCTGGATACATAACTAGATCTATAAATTTGCCAACTGTTACACAAAATTCAAAGATAACTGATTCTCTAGATATGCTAGCGGGTGACATTAATGGTGATAACATCATAAATATGTCTGACATAATAACTGTTGCACTCTCTTTTAATTCTGCAAAAGGAAGTCCCAACTATAATGAGGTTTGCGAAATTAACATGGATAACTGCATAAATATGTCTGATATAGTAATTATTGCAATGAATTTCAATAAAACTTCGGATAGCTATATTAAGCCTGTGATTGATGCAATCCCAGCTACACCAGGCAGCACACCTACTATATCTACTCCAACCCCCACATCCGACAGCGGCCTTAACCTTCTTTCAAACGGCAGTTTTTCTTTGGGTACAACAAGTTGGTCATACTGGATTGAGTCAGGTGCATTGTCCACGATTTCTGCTATAAACGGAGAATACGCTGTAGATATAACAAGTACAGGTCCGAACCCCCATTCCATACATTTCTACCAAGGCCCTGTAAAACTAACTAAAGGCAAAACATACCAGCTCTCCTTTGATGCAAGATCAACTGTAGATAGAGAAATAAGGCCAACTGTAGAAAACTCTGCTACATACGCCGCTTACCTGACTACAACCGCCAGTCTTACCAACCAAATGACAAGGCATACCCTTAAGTTTACAGCACCAGCCGATGATACCAATGCAAGAGTACTGTTCAGCATGGGGAGTATATTTGAAAACATCAACCAGCGTCATACCGTTTATATGGATAATATATCTTTAAAGGAGCTATCAGATGCGAATCTTACTCCAACTCCGCTGCCAACTCCATACCCATCCTCAGGTCAATGGAAGCTGGTATGGAACGATGAGTTTGATGGTGCCAACGGGTCCAAACCCGACTCCTCCAAATGGACTTACGATATAGGCGGATCAGGCTGGGGCAACAATGAACTTCAATACTATACAAGTAATGTAAAAAACGCATATATAGACAGCGGCAATCTCATTATAAAGGCTATTGCTGAAAGCTATAACGGAATGAACTACACCTCAGCTCGTCTCAAAACCCTTGGCAAATTTGAAGCACAGTATGGCAAGTTTGAGGCGAAGATGAAGCTGCCATTCGGACAGGGAATATGGCCTGCGTTCTGGATGCTTGGGAATGATATTAACTCGACAAGCTGGCCGGCATGCGGCGAAATAGACATTATGGAGTTCATCGGTAAGGAACCCGCAAACATCTATGGTACAATTCATGGCCCGGATTACTGCGGCGGAGAAGGAAAATCCGCTAAAACTACCGTAGCTAGTCTCTCCCAAGAATACCACACCTTTTCTATAGAGTGGGAACCTGAGGTAATAAGATGGTATGTGGACGGCAAACTTTATCATACCGCAACAGCAAGCTCTGTAAGCCCAAACAAGTGGGTTTATGACCACCCCTTCTTTATGATACTTAACCTTGCTGTTGGTGGAAACTGGCCAGGCAGCCCCGATTCCACAACAAATTTCCCACAGACACTTACAGTTGATTATGTAAGGGTTTACCAAAGACAATAAGGAGGCATACATCGTGTCAATTACTATAAACAGGGCTATCATTCATGTCCTTGACAAAGAATCGGAAGAACCCCTATTAAATTCTAATGAGCTATGTTTGGATGATGATCTTGACCAATATCTTGAAAAGCATATATCAAAATCTTTGTCCGATGAAGAGGCTCGGAAGGGCCGCTTCAAAGAGGGCATGAATATTGTACGGGAGTCGGTGTCGAGAATGATCCACGAAGATGATTATTTTTTAGAAGGCTCTAAGGAAATAGCCCGCCAGCTTTTTAAGGCAATGAAAACAAACAGCAGCATATCCTCAACCGATCTTATAGTTTCCAGCTATTTTGATGAGGATGAGCCGTACATAGCCATACTGAAAATGGATTATACAACTTCATATATCCATGAGATAGAAGCGGACGGGGGAGAACTTAGAATATACATAAGAAAGCAGGAAATCAGCCTTCCCGCCCCAAATCAGAAAATACAGAAATGTGCATTTATTAGAGACTGTTTTTCAAATGATGAGCATGATCTTATAATACTTGATAACCAGATCAATGCAAAGGGAGACAAAGAGCCCGTAGCCCAGTTTTTTCTTCACACCTTTTTAGGAGCCGACCTTATGATGGACAGTAGGGCTTATACAAAATTATTTAAAAAGGAAACAGAAAATTGGATAAGGGAGAAGGCAAAAGCAGGAGAAGATCATGTTGAAGACATACGTGAGCTAGTAATAAACACAATACGTCAAGAGGATGAGATTGACCTGGTAACCTTCTCCCAGAATGCCTTCGGAACCAAGCGATATCTTCATGAGGACTTTCAAGCGGCTATGCAGGAAAAAGGTCTGGATGTGGAAAGGTTTGAGGTTGACAAGGACTGGGTAGAAAAAAAGCTATGCAAGGTCAAGCTTAAAATTGACAATGGCATTGAGGTTGTGGTTGACTATGATGTCTTCAATGATAAGGACAGGTTTGAAATATTACGAAATCCTGATGGAACACGGGCTATTTTTATAAAGAATATAAACAACATCTTTGAGAGATAGCATACCTCTGCCCGGCAGTATCAAGTTTTATCAAGGTACTGCCGGGTTTATATTTGCCGATCATTCCTATTATATTTACTTGATTATAAATGCGTCAGGTAAATACCTCTCCCCTGCTGAGCTGCATGGCTTGTTTTGGAGATTATCCATATAATACATCACCGTAGACGAGCCTCCGTCAAGGTTGGCTGCATTGTATGCACCGTGCTCTAACATTATATCCTGTACATTTTTCAGTGTAGCACCAATACTTGATATTTGTCTGCCGTCTATGACCAGCATCAATACCTTCCCGTCTTTGGTCTGTCCAATAGCGGTTCTAGGCTGGATACCCCAGCCTCCATTTCCGGTTTTTATCTGAGGTTCTCCATTCACTATTAAAAATGGTGTGAATGATACTGCATCTCTTAAGTTTAATGATTCAATTTCACTCTTCTTATATCTGCCCACTATAAGAATATTGTCTTTGTTAAAACCTATTATGGGAAACGCAGAGGATTTGTCACTGTGGACTATCTTACCGTCTTTTATTACTATCCCCATAGGCACTCCGCCATTTCCTCTTCCTTCAGCATCAATAAAACCACTGGCATTTATACCGCCAATTCCAGATTCAGCCTTAATCATTTCCTGAAGCTTTTGTCCTCTGCTATACAGCTTGTTTGTAACTGCAAGCTTCACTCTGGACGGGTCCTTGACAATTAGCATTTTCCCTGAGAAGGTGGATTCCGATATGTCAACCATCTCTATATCCAACTCTTTTGTAACTTCTGTATCTTCTTCCCTCTCATCATCCTCAAGCTTTATTTCGTTAATGTTGGATTTTACAGTCTGGATGGGTACTGTATTCTTCTTCATTATCCTGTCAATCTCATCCTTGCTAATAAAAGTTGTTGCAAGGTATTGATGCGTAAAGGTTGACATTGCCGTACCGACATACAATTCCCTAAGTTCTCTGAAAAAACCTATATTGCTGTAAAACATTAACGATATAAATATGGTGAATAACAGCATGACAGAACCTATAGTTAAAAAAGCAATCTTAATTATCTTCTTAAAAACTTTAATAATACCACCTCCCTGTAAAAGGTAGCAAATCGGATTATTTCAAATATAAGTATACCTTTAAAACTATACTATTGCAATGACTATTAAAATATCAAGTAATCTTTCACTGTAATTTACCGATATATAACATACAAAAGTATATGTTTATTTTAGCTAAATATTATAAAAGACTGCAACAAATGTTTTAATTCCCAACACCTATTTAGAGAAGGGGTTTTATTATGAGGATATCATTTAAGCTAAAATCAAAGCTTCTTATTAATTTGGTTGTATTAAGCGTTATTGTGTTTTCCACTGTTGTTATAACCACTTATATTCTGGTTAGAGACAAGCTTTATACAAACATCCAAGATAGCTCAATAAAATCCGCTGATAGTTATGCAAGGCAAATAAGCAATATGTTTGAAATTAGGAAGGCAGAACTTACAGCTATATCTTCAATGCCCCTCATAAAAAGCCTTGACTGGGAAAAAATTGAGCCCTACCTCAAAAAGGAGTATGAAAAAAGAAAAGATTTTTATGATATTTTATTTATAGCAGATAGTAATGGTGATTATAATACCGTGCTTAAAAGAAACGCAGGGAATATAAAGGACAGGGCCTATTGGGAACCTGTTATGCAAGGAAAAATCGTGGTTTCCGAGCCTGTAATCTCAAAATCTACAGGTAACCTTGTTTCTGTAATTGCCATTCCTATAACGGATGATAACAACAAGGTTGTTGGGCTTATCGCAGGCAACTTGAAAATGTCGGATTTCTACGACAAAATAAAAGACAACACAGTTTCCCATAAAGATTCTTACTGCTTCGTAGTCGATAAGGAAGGAAAATTTCTTGCATACTCCAATAAAGATTTTATTTTAAAAGAAAGCATAGTTACAAAGAGCAAAAACATACCTGCTTCTATGGCTGAAGCATCCAAAAATATTCTTTCACAAGATACCGGTTCTGTGAGTATTGATTATAAAGACTCTGACCAGTTTGTATTTTATTCAAAAATACCAAACTTAAACGGATGGAAATTCTGTCTAAGCGTGCCAATTAGTTATATCAACAAGCCTGCACAAGATGTTTTAGCAGTGCTCCAGATACTCTCCCTGGTTTTTATAGTTATAATATCACTGGCAGCCTTATTAATCGGCCACTTACTCGCACACCCCATATCAGCAGTAACGGAATTTATACATAACATGGCATCAGGTAACTTTACAGGAAACATACAGAAATCATTTTTAGATAGAAAAGATGAAATTGGAATTTTATCAAGAGCTTCAATTAAGCTTAAAGAAAGTATGACGGAAATTATTGATAAAATCCGTAATAATACCCAAGAATTAATGGAGTCCAGTGATACTCTGTCTTCAACAGCTGAGGAAATGTCAAAAGAGCTTGAATCCATTAACCATTCCGTAACTGAAATAAACCTCAGCATTACAAACACAAGTGCTATGACAGAGGAAGTTTCAGCTTCTACCCAAGAGGTTAATGACAGCATACAGTACATTTCTCAGAGAGCACTTGAAAGCAATAATAATGCCAATATTATTAAAGAAAAAGCATTCATTGTCCAGAATGATGCAAACACCTCATATAATGAGATTGACAGAACTTATACGGATAAGGCCAACAACATAATGAAAGCCATAGAAAAGGGCAAGGTTTTTGATGAAGTGAGGCTTTTGGCCGATACAATAACGGGAATATCCGAGCAAACCAACCTTCTGGCCATAAATGCCGCTATAGAAGCAGCTAGAGCTGGTGAGCAGGGAAAAGGCTTCGCTATAGTCTCTGAAGAAATCAGAAAACTGGCTACAGAAGCATCAACTGCAGCATCTAATGTTAAGAATACCATAAAAAGCGTACAGGAAGCCTATTCGGAATTATCGCAAGAAAGCAATAACATACTTGATTTTATGCAGAACTCAGTAAAAGAAAAATTTATACATTTCAAGAAAGCCGGCGAGCAATATTATACAGACTCGGAACAAATATTAACATTCTCCAGTGAACTTGCAAAAATGACTAGGAACATAACAAGCACTCTTGAAATGGTCAATAGTGCCGTTCAAAATGTTGCAGAAAACTCAAGCAAAGGAACAGAAGATGCCTCTACCATAGTAGACTCAGTTTCTCAATCAGTTAATGACATGGAAAGAATCTATTCAGTCATTAAAAAACAAGTTGACCTTTCAAATTCTCTAAATGAACTAATCAAAAAGTTTATAATTTAATTGATAAAATTATCCTTACTCTTTTGCCGTAGTTGTTTTCTATTTCCATGCTTATCAACTACGGTTACTGAGTCAAGGGTTTTTTTCATATTGTTTTTGAAAGCGTTAATATATTCTCTCCTGAGACTTTGCTGCTCAATTTTCTCTGTGTCCGAAAGTCCCGAGGTTTTTGATTTTTTCGCCAACTCATTTATTCTATTTATTAAATTTTCAAGCTTATCTTTTTCCATCTTATCCCTACTACCTTTCCATTAGTATTACTTTCTAAGCATTGGTAATTTATGTCTGCTTTGTTCTAATTACAATAACAATTTAAATTTTATAATAAAGCAAAAACTTTATCAAGTGGAAGGTAGTAATACGTTTTTATTAACTAACACAAAACATACATCAATTACGTATTTCCCACATAACACGCTTTATACCTTTAGATATAATATCCGCCATATCCATCACTACGCATAGTCTGGTATTCTGCAGCACAAGGAAATCCATAAATCCACCATAATTAACTATGCCTGTAATGAACATATTACCGATAGCAGGAAGATCCTTGTTTACACCTGAGCCAGGCTTAATAGCTCCCTCTCCAATTGATATATATCCTACATGCTCCGTCTGTCCAAGACAGGCATCTATAGCAACAACAAAAGGATTTTCATATTTTGTCTCAATCAAATTAACTGTATCGGCAAGGTTCTTAGCGTGTACAGGATTTTTAAGTGTGCCATGAAAATAAAAATTCCTGCCGCCATTGTCCTGAAGCTTATAGCCCACCAGAGGCCCAAGACTGTCCCCTGTTGAGCGGTCTGTTCCAATACAAACATAAACTATTGTTTTAAATCCTTCAGCCAGTGCTTTTCTAATATGCATTGAAAGTGCCTCGCTGAAGAATTGGACTGCTTCGCTGCTTTTAATGTCTACATATTGTTGTTTTAACGCTGCCTTTACCGACATTTTATTCTCCTGCATCTTAGAAATTTTATTTAACTTAGTATTTATTATTTCCAATTTCAGCTAAAGTATTTATATTTCTTAAATTTAGGAATTTTTAATGGCTTACAAGTCTTAAACTGGATATAAATAATATTTGCTATGACAAACATGTTTTGTTATTATTAATAATAATTATTGTATTTAAATATGAGGTCAAAATGGATAATAATCAGGATAAACGCAAACTAATTGAAGATATAATAAATGGCATGCTGGATTGGGTAAGAGTTGTAGACAAGGATAACAGGGTTATTTTTATCAATAAAGCAATGGCTGAAGGTTTAAAAGACTTTAAGATGGATCAGCTTTGTTATAAACTATTAGGTCGTGACACTCCTTGTGAGAACTGTATCTCAAGAGAAGCAATTTTTAGAGGAAGCTCCCATATGAAGCAGGAAATAATAAATGGGAAGATTTTTTCTGTAATGAGCTCACCTGTTAAAAACGAATCTGGAGAGATAGTTGCTGCGGTTGAAGTATTAAGGGATATAACAGAGCTTCAGTTGCTTCAGGAAAAGGTGATGGAGCAAAACAAAAAGCTTATGGATGATCTCTCGATTGCCAAAAAACTCCAGTGCAGCCTTCTGCCAAAGGCACTTCCTGAGGATAAGGTAAGGTTCTCCTTCTTCTATCACCCCTGCGAAGATTTGGGCGGAGACTTTCTTGATATTTTTGAAATTGATAAGGATCATGTAGGTATTTATATTGCAGACGTATCCGGTCATGGAGTCCCTGCGTCAATGCTAACCGTCTTCCTAAGGTCTGCTATAGACAGAAAGAACTTATCCCCATCTTCTGCACTAACAAAGCTGTACAAAGACTTTAACAGCAGCAATTTTGATCATGAAGTATATATCACTGTTTTTTACGCCATTATAGATTTGAGAAACTATAAAATAAAATATTCCAACGCGGGCCACAACATCAGCCCCGTCCTGTTTAATCCTTCAGATGCTGAACGGTTTGAGCTTTTAAGGATCCCTGGTATTCCTATAAGCAACTGGCTTGAAAAACCTGTTTATACAGACAACGAAATATCACTAGAGAAATTCGACAGGGTATTTTTCTGCACCGACGGTATAATAGAGTTAAAAAATAAAAAAGGTGAGCAGTTTGGTGAAGACAGGCTGAGAAATGTGATTTTTAATGATAAATCGGATCCCAACAGCACATTAGCAAAGATCATTGACGAAGCCACAAAATTTGCTGAAATTGATGATTTTCAAATGATATCGGATGATATAACGATGGCTTTAATAGAGATTAAAGAGTAAAGTGATTATACAATAAAAAACAAGGAGCCAACCAGCCCCTTGTTTTTATCTATCAAATTATGGTGTTATTGCCACAATTTCTTACAACAACCATCAAGGTTGCAAAATTACTCGGTGATTTTAATTATCAACTTCCATGCTCTCAATATAAAATTCCTTGCCTGAGTCGGTTAGTGTACCCATTTTGCCGCACTTGGGGCAATCAAACCCACTCTTGGGCTTGTCAAACTCCATATCGCAGTCCTGGCAGCGAAACCTGGCAGATACCCTTCTAAACTCAAGCTTGGCACCATGAGCAATTGTACCCTCGCTCAACATATCGAAATACATCTGGACCGATTCATCAATAATTGTGGACAAATCGCCAATAACAAGCCTTATTAATGTTATCCTTGACGCTCCGGCTTTCTTTGCTTCCTCCACAGCTATAGACACCAGACCTTTAGTTACGGCATACTCATGCATCTGATATACCTCGTTCTTACTGCCCCTCTTTTGGAGCTGGAGGCTGGGGAGCAGCCTTTTGAACTGCTTTGTATTTTTCCTTTTTATAAGCAGAGGTTTTATATTCATCTTCCATATTTATGCATTTCTTAGGACATACCTCAACACATACACCGCATATAATACATCTGAACTGGTCTATTTCCCAGGATTTGTCTGCCTTGCTAACAGCTAATGCATCTGCAGGGCATTTTCTTTGGCATATTCCGCAAAAAATACATTGATCTATCTCAATTCCGCTTATTTGTCCTCTTGAGTCTTTAAAAGCCTGCCTCTTCTCAAAAGGATATTTTCTGGTAGCGGGCTTGGACGTCAAATTTTTTATTATACTGCCTAACATATCAAACATGTTTACACCTTACCTTTCCGTACAGCTAATGCAAGGATCTATTGTTAAAATCAGCACCGGAACATCTGCAAGCTGGCTTCCCGGAAGCATTTTAAGCAGTGTTGGTATATTAGCGAAGGTTGGAGTTCTGATCCTGAGCCTGTCAAGGTTTTTTGTTCCGTTAGCCTTCAGGTAGTAAAGAACCTCACCTCTGGGCTGCTCAACCCTTGAAATAACCTCTCCGTTTGGCATACCCTTTACAGGAACACTAATCTCTCCGTCCGGTATTTTTTCGATTGCCTGCTTGATAAGATCAACCGACTGGTAAACCTCTCTAAGCCTTACCATTGTTCTTGCGTAACTGTCTCCATCAGTTTCAACAATCGGCTCAAAATCCAGTTCTCCATAAGCAGCATAACCTGTTGTTCTAAAGTCTTGTTTGATTCCGCTGGCTCTTGCCATGGGACCTACCGCACCTAATTCATATGCTATGGCAGAATCCAAAACACCAACGCCCACAAGCCTGTGTTTTACTGTATAGTCAGCCATAAACACTTTTTCCAGCTGCATCATATCTTCTTTTATTTCATCTACAATAACTGCTACTTTTCTCAGGGCCTCAGGGGACATGTCCCTTCTGGTACCTCCGATAGCATTGACTGAGATTATAACCCTGCCTCCCGCAGTTTCTTCCATTATATCCATTACCTTTTCCCTGTTTCTCCAAACCTGCATGAAAAGGCTTTCAAATCCAAATGCATCAGCTAAAAGCCCCAGCCATAGAAGATGACTGTGAAGTCTGTGGAGCTCTGCCCAGATAACACGCAGATATTTTGCCCTATCGGGAATCTGAAGGTTCATAAGTGTTTCTACACCCTGGCAATACGCCTGAGCATGCATCATACTGCAAATACCGCATATTCTTTCAACAATAAAGACATTCTGAGTAAACTCTTTTACTTCAGTAAGCTTCTCCAACCCTCTATGAACATATCCTATAGCAGGAATAGCTTCTACTATAACTTCATCCTCCATGACAAGCTTTAAGTGCAACGGTTCAGGAAGTACAGGATGCTGTGGCCCAAAAGGTATAACTGTATTACCCATTTTATTTATCCCCCTTCCTCTGCTCGATTACGATCTGTTGCTTAGCCATTGGTGAATTAAGCTCTTCATCAGAAAGGAGCATATGTCCGCCGTAGTCGATAGCTATATTTGTAACATTGAGTCCGAACAACTCTTTCATCTCGTTTTCCACCAATAGGGCTGAAAAATAAATGTTTGAGATGCTTGGAAGCTCATCTTCCTTTTTAACGTTTACTCTGTAATTTTTGAGTTCTAGATCTTTGTCGAAATGGTAAAGTACATCAAATGTTCCGTTACCCAAATCGACACAGGTAGCGGTTACAAATCTGTAACCGTTAATTTTAGAGTCCTGTACTTCTATATGAAGCAGCTCTTTTGATATATCAAAAGCATTCTCTATCATAAAATCCTCCAAAGGCCAATTCTAGTTAAATCCCTTAATGATACTGTTTATTTCTTACTCTTTGCTTTATCGTTGATCTTTTCAAGTGCCATTACTATACCGTCCATTATGGCTTCCGGTCTTGGACAGCACCCCGGTACATAAACATCAACAGGTAAAACATTTTCTACTCCGCCCAACACATTATAGCATTCCTTGAAAACTCCGCCTGTACATGCACATGCTCCCACTGCTACCACAGCTTTGGGCTCAGGCATTTGCTCATAAATATTCCTTAGCACGCGGACATTTCTTTTATTGACCGATCCGGTCACAACAAGTACATCAGCGTGCTTTGGGTTACCTACGTTGACTATTCCAAAACGCTCAACGTCATACAGGGGTGTGAGGCATGCCAATGTCTCTATATCGCATCCGTTGCAGCTTGTGCAATCGTAATGTATAATCCATGGTGATTTTTTACGTGATTTTTCTATTATTCCCATTGTTCCACTCCTCTAATGGATACTCTTTCTTATTTTAAGTAAAGCCATATAATATTGGTCATAGCTGCTCCTATACCGATAATCCAAGTAAGCTTGAGCATAAACTTCCAGGTAACTCTGGCACTGATATTATCGATAACCATTTCCAAGAAAAAGCTCACAAGTGCTATTAATATACCTACCCATAAAGGATTAGCAAAAAACAAGCTTATAAGTGCAAGCAACAATACTAAATCATACCAGTGTGCTAATTCTATTATTGCCAGTTGAGGTCCGGAAAATTCTGTTGTAAGACCTTTAATAAGTTCCTGGTGCCCATGGTGTGATGTTGAAAAGTCAAAGGGTGACTTCCTCAGCTTAATTGTCAGCACATACAAAAATGCTGCAAAGACAAGAGGCAATGTGTACAGCAATGGCTTTTCATTTTCCAGTATACTGGATATCATAAAGCTTTTATTTGTAAGATAGATACCTACAACCATAAGCAGCAATACAGGCTCGTACGCCATCATCTGTATCAATTCTCTCTGTGCACCTATCTTGCTGTAAGGTGAACGAACGCTCATAGCCCCCATAATAAGGGATACGCTTGAAAATGCAAGTACGAATATTATCATCAAAAGGTCCTGCTTCAATACAAGCATAACTATACATACTATGGAAAAGAACAGGTGACCAAGTACATAAACCATTTGTGTCTGATTAACAGTTATTCTCTCCTTGCCCAGGAGCTTAAAGAAATCATAAAAGGGCTGCAGCAGCGGCGGACCGTATCTGTTCTGCATTCTGGCACTTATTATCCTGTCTACACCGGATAGTATACCCCCGATTATTGGTGCACCTATTAAGGCTACAACAACCGCTATAATGTTTTGTAAAGTAAATATTTCACTCATTAGATTACCACCCCGAACATAATCAGAATAATAGCTCCTGCAACAATATTGACCCATAAGGTCAGGTTGTTTTCACCAAACACACCGCTTAAATAATAGTTACGAACAATAACTTGGTCAACTTTGTCTGCAGGACTTATAAAATCGATACCTCTTGTATCGCTTGTGTTCTCACCGCAAAGGTAAGGCGTTTTCATAGTTTCAGGTTTTGCTTTCTTCATAAATAACGGAACTAAAAGCATAACCAGGAATACCACTATAAAGAAGTAAACTATACCGAAACCTCCCAATGTTCCTCCATTGAGCCATAAGCCACCGTTAATTCCTTCAATAAAGTCTCCGCCTATCTGGAAACTCTGTATCTGCGGCATTATCAGCTTATTGAACAAAGGTGCTATTCCTATACTACATGCCAGCACGCCTACAAAGAGAACTGATAGTGCACTTCTCACAGAGAAGGACAGCTTTTCACCCGGTATTTTGGTTTTATATGACATTGTAAGTACAATTCCTATCCATTTAGCCCAGAACACCACCGTAAAGGCACTTCCAAGTACTACAAGTATAAGCACGACAGGTGAACGGTCAACAGAAGCTTCTATTGCAAGCCACTTTGATATAAGAACTCCAAATGGAGGCAGCAGCATTGATATCATACCTATTACAGTTATAACTGCTGTAAAAGGCATTCTCTTCATAAGACCCTGCATGTCCTCTATATCCCTGCTTCCTATTCCCTGCTCTATTGTACCCATACAAAGGAACAGCAGACCTTTAGATACTGCATGGAATATTATGAGAAGTATTGCAGCACCTAATGCTATCGGATTACCAAGTCCTGCACAGCAAACAATGAGGCCCAGGTTGGCGATGGTTGAATATGCCAGAACCCGCTTTCCATTGCTCTGACTTATTGCAATAGCAGATCCAGCCAGGAAAGTAAAACCTCCAACCACAGCTATAACCTTCGCAAGGGTTGTTCCGTAATATGCCGGTGCCAGCCTGACTATAAGGTATACCCCGGCTTTAACCATGGTACTTGAATGAAGCATTGCAGAAACAGGCGTCGGTGCAACCATGGCTCCAAGAAGCCAGCTTTGGAAAGGAAACTGGGCAGACTTTGTAAATCCTGCAAAGCACAGAAGTCCAAGGCCTAAAGGAAGTATTGTCCCAACATCCGCCAACGACTTAACACTTGCAATCTCATCTATCGCAAGGGTCTGTTTTACTTTGTATATTGCAATGATTCCTAAAATAAATGCAACACCTCCAGCCATATTAATAAGGAGGGCTCTTGTAGCATTTTTTATTGACAGCTCGTTTCCGTCATGTGATATGAGCAGGAAGGAGCAAAGTGTGGTTACTTCCCAGAAGAAGTAAAGCCACAGTATATTGTTTGTCATTACAAGACCGTTCATGGCACCAAGGAAAATAAAAAGGATTATGAAAAATCTTGGCTGCCTGGTTTTTTTCAGATGTAAATGATGCTCATGTTCCTTCATATATCCTATTGCAAATATTGTTATAATAGGTCCGATTATAGATACAAGTAAAATCATTATAAGTGAAAGGTAGTCAATTACAAATGCACGTTCAAGTTCGTGAGGACGTATAATAAATTCAAAAATCAGAAGAGGTATAAGCTGCAGGAATGTTAATCCTACAATCAGAGGTTTTTTCAACTTAACCCCAATAAATATAAAATAGATAAAAAGTAATAAATCAAGCAGTTTAATGGCCAGCTCAGTAGACATTGCTGCAAAATCATGCAGTTCAATAGTTATCTTGCCACCATTATCAAATAATATTTTTACGAATGCCCCTGCTACAAAAAACATAATTAGAGCTGTAGCCACCACTATAACATTCCTTATAGAAGCTTTACGAAAAAGATAGCACAGCACGGCACTGATAGCAGGTAGTAATATCGCCACAGCAAGCAGTTTAAGTTCCACTGCATCCACTCCTTTCAAATTTATGACAAGAATTTATCTCAACAAAACAAACGTGCATCATCTAGCGAATAAAATATAAATAAAAGGTTATAATATTTTGTATATTAAAAATGTAAGATTATTAGCACCTTTAATATAGCTTGATGATCGGCATCATTATGCATAACTGGTTCAGGCAACGATTATTATGTCAACTTCTTTGTCTGACAAATTCATTATGCCAACATCTTTGCCGACATTTCTACCAGAATCAGACCAATAAGTGAATTTACTGGTTTATCTACCGATTCTGCACAGCCTATTTTGATATAAAGTTAAGAAGTTTTCAGCATAACAAAAAAACCCCAAACTCCATTATAGTTATTAGCAGGTATTAAGTCAATTATAGTTTTGATAGGAATCGCAATGTAGTGCTTATTCTAAGCTAAATATATTATCAACACTTAATATTTCTTATAAATAATGAGCTTCTTTAGGGTATACTGTATACATAGTGCAAAATACAAATAAATGTGATACATTATTGTGTAATAAATATTCTAAGGACCCAGTGTATGATAAAAAAGAATACTTCTCCTCAAGTAAAAATTCATAAAAAATATATGCTTCAGGCCTACAAAGAGGCACTTAGGGCCTATGCCAAGCTTGAGACCCCGGTTGGTGCCGTTATCGTGTTTGAAGGGAAAATTATAGCCCGCGGCTATAATACAAGAGAACAGACACAAGACCCAACTCAGCACGCAGAAATAATTGCTATAAAAAAGGCTGCCAAAAAACTGGGTTCCTGGCGGCTTATTGATTGTGACTTATATGTTACTTTAGAGCCCTGCCCAATGTGTGCAGGTGCCATTATACAGTCACGGATCAAAAATGTATATTATGGAGCTGCAGACCCTAAAGCGGGTGCTGCTGGGTCTGTTATCGATATATTTACCATTGAAAAATTCAATCACAAAGTTAATGTGTTTGGCGGTATAATGGAACATGAGTGCTCGGAGGTTTTGAGAAAGTTCTTCAGGGAGCTTCGCAAGTCCAGAGAAAAAAGAAGTTAATTTATGCCTAAATCAATTAAGCAGGAAGAAGAGGAAGAGAAATTACTCACTATGCGATTAGATAAATTCCTAGCACAATCGTCCATTGGGAGAAGAAGAACAGTCAGGATATATGTCAAGGAAGGCCTGGTTAAGGTAAACGGGAAAGTTGTAACGGAACCTGCAATGGAAATCCGTGAAAATACCGATGTTATTGAGTATAACGGTAAGTTAGTGACTTATACCGAAAAAGTATATTACATGTTTAATAAACCCGCAGGCTGCATAACTGCAAGAAAAGATGCTGTAAATCAAACAGTATTTGATTTCTTTGATGATGCAGACACAATGGGCATTTTTCATGTCGGAAGGCTGGATAAAGACACCGAAGGATTATTGTTACTTACTAATGACGGTGAGTTGGAACATAAACTAATGTACCCTCAAAATCATGTTCAAAAAACTTATTTCTTTTGGGCATTGGGTTCATTGGATGAGGTAAGAAGGAAGCAATTGGAACATGGAATCTATATAGGAAAAGATGAAGCACAGACAAAGCCAGCAAAATTGAAAATACACAAGTATGGGTTGTTTAACGAGTTTAAAAATGAAATATCCTGCGGGAATTTGAATATAAAAGATTCCGGGTACTATAACCAGCCAGTTGTCTCCGGTTATCTTACTATTACTGAAGGTCGCAAGCATCAGGTAAAACGTATGCTAAAAGCAGCAGGATGTTATGTAATATATTTAAAGAGAATTTCCATCGGTGGATTAACGCTGGATGAATCATTGGAAAAAGGTAAATACCGTCCCTTAACCCAAGCGGAAATTCAAAAGCTATTCAGATAGTAAAGTTTAAATCATCAATTATTCATCTCTTTTGAAGTACATCTTATTTTTATTTCTATGTGTTTCACGCTAAGATATATTTACACCTATTCCAAATTATATTATATTTTATAATAATAAACATAATTGTTTATGAAAATTTAATACATCCAAAGGAGCTGAGTCTAATGTTTAAACACGTAAGAAAAGCAGTATTTTCCGCAGCACTTATTTTGGGAGCCATTTTACTAGGTTCATCAACAGCATCTGCTGCACCGTACTCGGGTGAGGTATTTAGCCTAATACAGCCTGATAATTCATTCGTTACGGTTAAAGTATTCGGAGATGAATTCTATCAGAGGGTCGAAAGCCTTGACGGTTACACTCTCATCCGTGACCCTAAGACAAATTGGATTTGTTATGCAAATCTCAATAGCGAAGGAAGTGAGTTTGTTTCTACAGGAGTAGTATATAAAAACTCAGAAAAAAGATCTTCCTCTTCTAATGCTGATTTGAAAAAGGGGTTGGATATTTCTAAGGAATCTACACTTAGAAAAATAGCCAATGCAAAAAAAGAAAAAAAATGGGACCAAATGCTTCAGGATTCTTTTGAAGCTGCAAAGAAAAGTACAAAAAAAGGTTCAGGTATTCTTAATTTCTCATCTGTTTCATCAGCTAGGAGCTTGGCACCAACAGCAGATCCCACCCGAAACGTAACAGGCTTGACGCTGTTAATCAATTTTCCAGATCAGGAATCAAATTTCAGTCACCAGGAAATATCCGACATGATAAACAAGGAAGGATATAACAGTTATAATAATAACGGCTCTGTACATGACTATTTTGAGTATTTTTCACAGGGAAAACTGAATTACGTAAATATCGTGCCTGCATTTTATACTGCAAAACATCCTAAAACATATTATGACGATGCAACTAGCGGAAAAACAAGCGAGCTTATTGTCGAAGCCCTTGATGCTTTAAAAGCTCAGGGATTTGATTTTTCCAGACTTACTGTAGACCCTGAGGGAACAGATACAACGGGTACGGTAACAGCCTTCAACGTCCTGTATGCAGGTAATCCCTCTTGGGGATGGTCTAAAGGTCTTTGGCCTCATGCCAGCAGCATTCAGGAATACAATGTTAATGGAGTAAAACTCTCAAGATATCAGATAAGCAATATTGGAAATGATCTTGGCATAGGAACCTTTGTACACGAGAATGGACACATGCTTTGCGGGTGGCCCGACACTTATGATTATGGAGGTGAATCCAGCGGTACCGCCGACTTTGACCTGATGTCAAGCGGCCACGGCAAAAATCCCCAGCCCCCAAATCCATATTTCCGTTCCATACGCTCCGGTTGGGGTACTCCTATTGAATTGGACTCATTTGCTGACGGTGCTATAGTTGATGTTCCTCAGAATTCACTTAGTCCATACATCATAAAAAACTATGATACGAATGAGTTTTTCATGATTGAGAGTATTAAGAAAGAAGGCTACAGGACATATATGCCGGGAGAAGGGCTGCTTATATGGCATATAGACGAAAAAGGAAACAACAATCTTGAGAATATGACTCCAAGCAAGCATTACATGGTTTCTGTGGAGCAGGCTGACGGAAAATATGATCTTGAAAAGGGCCTGGGAAGCGACCAATATGACTTTTTTAAGTCAGGTAATAATACCAGCTTTGGTCCAAATACAAAACCCGATTCCAAGTGGTGGAATGGAAATTACAACCAAACCATAAGCCTTACAAATATTAATACTACAGGTACCCAATTTACATATAACAGAGCTTTGTCCCAGGATATCACCGAGGGTGGTACAGCTTCCAGCAACAATGCATTTGATAACAGCATTCAAACTCAAGCCAGTGTAACTTCTCCAGCAGGAGTAATTCAATATGGCTTTAATGCTGCATCTTATGTAGTAACAAGTTACTCAATAACAGCTTCCGCTGATTTGGCTGAAATGGACCCAAAAAGCTGGTCTTTAGAAGGCTCAAACGACAATACAACCTGGGAGGCTGTAGATGCTAAAAACGGTATTTCCTTCTTAAAGAGAGCGGAAACCAAGTATTTTACCATTAATAATACAAATGCCTACAAATATTACAGATTTAAAATGACCAGCAATAGCGGTAATACCGTTAAAATCTCTGAAATCCAAATGTTCGGTTATAAGTTTGATCAGCAAAAAGTATTCGCAAGCGGGGATAACACAGCGTCTGGTGAGGGAATGGACAAGGCCTTTGACGGTAATCCGGAGACCAAGTGGCTCACATTTGCCAATACCGGCTGGATAACTTACAATTTCCAGAAGCCTACAAAAGTTACTAACTATTCGCTAACATCCGCCAACGATTATAACGTCAGGGATCCAAAAAACTGGGAGCTTTTGGCGTCCAATGACAACATAAACTGGGTGGTGCTGGATACCAGAAACAACCAGACATTCAACAACCGACTTGCTAAAAAATTATATTCTGTAGAAAATGATGCAAGCTATGTTTTCTATAAGCTTAATATCCTTGGCAATAATTCGGGTAATGAGATCCAGCTTGGAGAATTTGATTTATGTGTGGTAAGTGCAGGCGGAGAAAATCAACCCAACGAAGGAAAAGAAAAAGCGTTTGACGGTTTGACGAATACAAAATGGTTAACTTTTAAAAGTACAGATGTAATAACTATAAAATATCTAAATCCTTTTGTTATGAGCAGTTATGCCTTGACATCAGCAAATGATTTTTCGGGAAGAAACCCAAAAGACTGGATTCTATACGGATCTAACGATAATAACGAATGGGTTGAGCTGGATAGAAAGAGTGGGGAAATTTTCACCGATTACTTCCAAAGGAAGGTGTATAATACAACAAACACTGCTCCATATATGTACTACAAGCTTGATATAACAAAAAATAACGGGGATGGAATTATACAGCTTGCAGAAATAGAATATTTGCAAGAGGCAACTACACCTCCTGTTGAAGAACGCTTACAGGTTGATTTCTATAATGGCAATAGATCATCCTCAACAAATAACTGCAGCATGAATTACAAAATAACAAATACCAGTACCGCACCAATAAATCTATCCGATGTAAAGGTAAGATACTATTACACTATTGATAGCATGGATTCTCAGATATTTTACTGTGACTGGTCTAATAAAGGATCACAATATGTTATGGGAAGCTTTTTCCAAACTGACAATACTTCAGGAAAGGCAGACTACTATGTGGAAGTAGGATTTAAAACAGGTGCAGGTGTCCTTTCTCCTGGAGAAAGCGTGCTGTTAAGCACCAGAATGTCCAAGGCTTATTGGAGTGATTACAATCAGACTAATGATTACTCCTTCAATAGTACCGCCACCACTTATGAAATATGGGCCAAGACTCCCGCCTATATCTCAGGAAGTATAGCCTGGGGAGTTGAGCCATAAAGCATCACAGCTTTTTTTGATAAACTTGTCAAAATGTTCTTGTTAAAGTGTTCTTGGCAGATATTTTAATGCTGTCAGGAACACTTTTCTATCTATCCACAATCCTGCTAAGAAGCACAGCAGCCTCTGCCCGTGTGGTATTAGCCTTCGGTGCCAAAACATCAGGTTCCTTGCCTGTAATTATTTTTTCACTATATAGAGAGGCAATGCTTGGCAATGCGTAGGACGAAACTTTGGATAAATCTTTAAACCCCTTCAGAACGTCGGTCTTGCTGCCTGCTGCAGGTTTATCCACAGCCATAAGAGTTCTTGCAATCATTACAGCAGCATCCTCTCTTGTTATTGGCCTATTGGGATAAAAGTAGTTGTTTGAGCTTCCGGATATTATTCCAAGACTCTTTGCAGTCAGCACTTCCTTATAAAACCAGTGTCTTCCGTTTACATCGGCAAATGATCCTGCAACCATCTCATCAGGCTTAAATATCCTCATCAGAATTACAACAAATTCTGCCCTAGTTATTTTGTCATTGGGATAGAACTGGTTACTGGTCTTCCCCTTTATTATGCCCCTTCCCGAAAGACTTTCTATTGCCGACTTGGCCCAGCTTACACTGCTCAGATCCTTGTATCCGGCACTTTTTTTGGTGGATACGGATTTGGAATCACTGTAACTGCTGTATCCACTTCCGTTATATGCCCTCACCCTGTAAAAATATTGCTGGTTAGGGCTTAGTCCTTTATCAATATAACTGACAGTATTTGCAGGCACTTTAACTATTTCTGCAAACTCACCGCCGTTTTTCTTCCTTTCAATTGCAAAACCTGTTTCGGAAATGGAGTTATCACTCCAGGCAATCCTTATTTCCGCTGATGAAAGTGATGAAAGCACAATACCTGAAGGCACCTCCGGCTTTCTTAAAGATACTGTAAGCTCTGTACTGTATGAGAAGCTGTTGTTAGTTGTGTTAAAGGCCTTAATTCTGTAGGTATATGATGTACTGCTGTTTAAGCCGCTTACAGTGTGGCTGGTTACATTTTGCTGAAGAGCTGCGATTTCGGTCCAGTTTCCTGTAGAGTTATCCTTCCTTTCCACCTTAAAGCCGCTCTCATTGTTTGAGTTGTCCCTCCATGTAAGCTTAACAGAGGAAGAACTTACAGCCGAATATGTAAAATTGTCGGGGGCTGCCGGTATACTTGCTATTGCAGACGCCGTGGCTGAGTAGGGTGAATATATACCATCAGATCCAAGATATGCCCTTACCATATATGTATACTTTTTCCCTTCTATTAGGCCAGTGTCGCTAAATATCCTTGAGTTGGCTTCCAGTGCTACAAGAAGTTCCCACTCGGACATTCCGTCAACAAGCCTCCAAATTTCAAATCCCGTTTCATTTAAGGTATTGTCAACCCAGCTTATATAGATCCCCTCCTGACCTGCAGCCTGAGCCATAAGCCCTGAAGGTGCAGCCAGATTGGTACACATTAATGATACTTCCTCCGAATAAGCCGACTCATTATACAATGTTTTTGCCTTTATCCTGTATGTGTACTTTAAATTGGGAATAAGGTTGATATCTGACCATGATGTTGCATTCACCCCTGTCTTTCCAGCCTCATAGTAGCTTCCATTCTTAGTTCTTCTTTCAATGACAAAATAAGCATCACTTGAATTTGTATACCAAGAGAGATTTATCTGAGTGGATGAAATCGCAGTCCCAATCAGGTTTGACGGTGAAATAATTCTGGTGTATTTACCGATACCGGCATCATCATTTGGATAGGCTTGGGAATAAACATTAGAGGAATAATAAACCTTCACCCTGTAAAAATACTGGGTGTTGCTGTTTAAATTGGTGTTTTCATAACTCAATTTACCTTCAACAGTTCCGATTTCCTCCCACGTACCTGTATCCCATGTCTTCCTCTCTATGACGGTTTTGTGGCTGCCGGGAGCAGAAAGAGACCATGAAAGGTTAATTTGAGAAGGGGAAATCACGTCAACATCCAGCGAAAGGGGCCTGATAATAGTATTTATAGTAGTGGAAACCTCATTGGTGTAGATCGTAAGATTTGTCGCGGAATTCATTAGAAGTATCCTATAAGTATAAACATGCCCGTTTGTAACAGTAAAGTCCGTATAACTTGCCTTATTGGCTTCAACAACACTTATCTGCTCAAAGCTCCCGGAATCAATCTTCCGCTCTACAGCAAACCCCACTTCGCCTGAGACAAAATCAGTCCAGGCAAGATCTATCCTAGAGGAGTTTACAAGGCTCAGATTTAGGGGAGAAAACACCGTATAAGCCTCTTTTCCCGTATCATCAGCAGGATATGCATTTGAATAAACATATTGCCCTGTTTTTGCCCTAATCCTGTAAAAATAGCGAGTGTTTGGCTGTACTGTGCTGTCACTATAACTTAAAATATTGGGAGCTGCATCATATAACCTTACCCATGAACCCGATGCCCCTGCCTTTCTCTCTATAACAGTGGTATAGCTATTGGAAGCTGCATAGGTCCATGTGAGCCTTACTGCAGTTGAGGACATTACAGCCGCTTCCAGAAAATTCGGTGCCTTTACTGAGTTTGGTGCAACTGAAACCTCGTTTGACGCCAAAACAGACTTTCCCAAATGATTGTTAGCCCATACCCTGTATGTGTAGGTATTGCTGCTAGATACGGCATTATCCTCATATGTTGTAGAATTGGCAGCTGTCGTACCCAATTGCACAAAGCCCCCGGTTCCTGTTTTCCTTTCAATTATAAATCCTGTTTCATTTGCCGATGTGTCGGTCCAGCTAAGATTAATCCGGGTATCTGATAAGGTATACAACGAAAGAGACATAGGTGCTGACGGTAGAGCGGCAGTTATGCGATACTCACTGCCCACGTCTTTATTATTATCAGAATCGAATGCTATAATTCTATAATAGTAATCTTGATTCAGATCAACACTAAATGTATCGGTATAAGATGCTGAATCCTTTGGAAGCATTGCAATTTCTGCATAGCTCCCGCTTCCCACCCTTTTTTCAATCTTTAGCAGCGAGTCATTTCCAACATCATTTGTCCAACTTAAGCTGACACTGGTATTGCTGGAAAACTGTCCCGTAAGGTCTTTCGGTGCCGCAGGTTTTACAATAGACTGGGATATATTGCTATATCCTGTATATTGGCTTATGCTTTTTGCCGCCAGTCTGTATCTGTAAACACCTGCTGCCGGAAGCACATCGTTTGTAGATGTAATTCCTGGTGTAAGTTGTATGGAAAGAGTCTGCCAGGCATCCCAGGATGATGTATACCTTGACCTTTGCAACTCAAAATTTTGTATATAGCCATAGCCTCCCCATGATATAAGCACTGTTCCATTATTTACAGAGGCTGTTATAACAGGCGGATCAATAGGAATAATACTTGCAGCATCCCCCTCTTGGGAGGTGTGCCCGTTTGAATCCGTTGAAACTACGGTATACTGATTCTCCTGATTTTTAACCATATCAGGATCATTAAAGGTGCAGGTACTTACACCTCCTGCGACTGATGAAAGGGTGCCGGCCCCTCCAACCCGTTTAACACTGCTTCCGGCGAGAGCTTTGGAATTGTTCTTCCATTTAAGAGTTATCTGATTTGAGTTGATATCATAGCTTGAAGCGATATTGGAAGGCTTTAGCATTTGGCTTGTTGTAATTGTGGCAGAAGCTGCTGCTATCTCGTTAAGCATTTCCTGATCTGAATATGCTCTAACCGTGTAAGTATATGAGGTTTCAGGAACAAGATTTGCTCCATCAGTTACCGCATCCGAAAAGCTGGTAAAATACCTGTCGCTATTTACATCAACGGTTTTAATTAAAACATCCTCAGCCCCACTGTTCCTGAATACTTTATAATACATGGCTCCATTGACCAAATCCCAATCCAGGTTAATCTCTGTATCCGGATTCATTGCAGATACAACCGCCCTTACTCCAAAGGCTGCATAAGTTGTATTATTACCCAGAATGAAAATCCACATGGCAAATATAATTAGTACTCCCGGTTTTATAATATATTTAAAAGATTTATTATTACACATCATAACAAACACCCTCCGAATAAGCCTATATATATTAATTTCGGCTTTTTGCAGCGGTTTGATTACTGCTTAATTTCATATATTTTTTTAAAATATGATTAACCTCATACCTTAATAAGGAAAATGGAACCAAATTGGAGTAATGTCGTCTAATAACATGGATAAAACCCATAGTTAAATACAGAGAGGGAGTGCCAGACTTGAAGAAGCACATAGTAATATCAGTTTCATTAATATTTATTGCCGCAGCAGGACTTCTAATACATCTCCAGCTTGGACAAAATCCGTCCAGTCGCAGCAAAGCCTCACAGGGAACTTCAAACATAAATACATATGCAGCTGCCACTGAGGCTAAAAAAGCAGAAAGTGCAGCACTTATAGGCAATATAGTAAAAGACACGGAAAATATTGAGAATGCCCAAAATTATGAAATTGTAAAAAAAGAAATAGATCAAAAAATTCAATCCATTTTAAACATAAAATCGGCTTCATCAAACCCATATGATATTATTAAAGACAATAAGGACTTCGAGTATTTGATACAGCAAAAAGATGCAGGACTTAGGTGCATGCTTGATAAGTTCAGAGAATCTAATGACAATGGGCTTAAAGAATATATCATGGCTATTGCATGTTCAAAAATTCTTGATGAAGACCCAAAGGAAAAGAAATGGAGCACAGGCAGGGGCTGGTATGATCAATACACAGCAAAGGAGTTTATAGTAAAAAGCGGCTTCTTAAAGGACATTTACATCATCTCTCTCGATTCAATGATGCCTGTAGATGACGGATTAAATTCCGGAATGAAATACATAGCAATCGACGGTTCAAAATTAAGATACATCAATAGCTCCGAAAAGAGTGATATACTGAAGCACTTTAACAGTAAGTACAATGTAAAGGCATTAGATGCTTCATACGATAAGCTGGTAGATATGGGCATGGTTAATAGTGAGCTAAATTGCCTTGATGGTATACTATTAAATATCAGCAAAATAGATGTTATAGACAAAAAAAATGTAATAATCGAAGGTTATAAGTATAAATCAGGTTTAGGAGCTGTTGGGGTTAAAAGCAAGGTTACATTTGAAGGCGGAGAATGGAAACTTGAGAGCTCCGGAATGACCTGGATAAGCTAAACAACCAATTTCCTAGATATCCACAAAACCCCAGTTGCACTATGGTCTTTACTTAATCCTGCTGATAAACTATAATAAATAATATAACGGTTTCAAAATTCCTTTGTTATTTTGAAACTGCACATCTAAATTAAAATCTATAAAATTTCAAGGGGGCAAAAAATGAATATTTCAAAGAGAGTAATTGTAGCTGTTTTGTTATCAATGTTAGCAATTTCTGTAAGTTCCTGCTCAAATAATTCCAACACCCCTGCCACTACTGCAACTGTAAATGAAGCAGAGAATACTGACCAGGTGCAAACTCAACAACAAAAAGTCCTTGAACCAAACAAACCTTTATTCACAGACATCTTCTTTGCCGATCCTTCTGCACATGTATTCAATGATAAGCTTTATATCTACCCGTCCCATGACATCGATAGCGGTATACAGCCGGATAACGACGGCAGCCAGTATGCAATGGAGGATTATCATGTTCTTTCAATAAGCGATTTTAACTCTGCTTGTGCAGATAATGGTGAGGCTCTGCATTTAAAAGATGTTCCATGGGCTAAAAGGCAAATGTGGGCTCCTGATGCCGCTTATAAAAACAATACATACTACTTGTATTTCCCTGCAAAAGACAAGGAAGATATTTTTAGAATCGGGGTTGCTACAAGTACCAGCCCAACCGGCCCATTCAAAGCTGAGAAAGATTATATCAAGGGAAGCTTTAGCATGGACCCTGCAGTATTTTCAGACACCGACAATAAATCGTACATTTATTTTGGCGGTATATGGGGCGGTCAGTTGGAAAGATGGAAGTCAGGCAAATATGATATAAATGCGAAAGCACCTTCAGGATCGGAACCTGCACTTGGACCGGTGATAGCTGAACTAAGCGATGATATGCTGTCCTTTAAAGATACCCCACAGGAGATTGCAATAGTCGACGAGAGCGGAACCCCCCTACTTGCAAGCGATGAAGACAGAAGATTTTTTGAAGGTGCATGGGTTCATAAATATAACGACAATTATTATCTCTCATATTCAACGGGGACAACACATTATATTGTCTATGCTATGAGCAAGAATCCCAAAGGGCCATTTACCTATAAGGGCAGAATACTTAACCCTGTAAAGGGTTGGACCACACACCATTCTATTGTTGAATTTAAAGGTAAATGGTATTTGTTTTATCATGATGCTTCTTTATCAGGTGTTGATCACAAGAGGTCTGTTATGTATACAGAATTAATGTATAACAGTGATGGTACAATAAAGCCGATAAATTAGGCCTTTACATAAAAGATCAGCTTTTTTTTAATATATAGCTTTTAAAATTTGTGTTTCGCAATAGAGATTTCATGGCAAGTATTTACATGACTACCGATTCAATTTATAATGGTTATATAAGGATTAACAACAAAGGAGGAAGTGGCCTAAAATGAACCGTTATGTTATCCTCACAACTGATTTGAGCCTGACTGAAGGGGTATTCTGCCTTTTTTCAGGTTGTCAGATCAATTGCATAGGGGATAGTTAATGAGTTTGAAAACTACTTTTTCAAAATAGGATATTAAAGTTTATCATAAAACTTGCAAAAAAGGAAAAGGTTTTACAGACCTATTTCCTTTTTTTATTTTTGTTTTTAAGGAGGCAAATTATGAAAGACTACATTAATCAAATTATAAAATTACCGAATATAGTTAAATTCTTTCTTATATCAGAGCTGATCATGGGCTTTGGTATGGGTATCTGGAATCTGAACTTAAACTTTTTTCTATCATCAAAGGGCATGGGGTCAGCGGAGATTGGCAAAATAGTTTCCGTTGGTACGTTTTCCACTGCCTTGTTTGCAATATTTAGCGGATACTTTTGCGATAGGGCAGGATACAAAATAAGCATGCTCACAGGGTGTGCCATAAAAATTTTATCCATGCTCATCACTGCTGCTGCGGCCTCATATTCTATTCTATACACAGGCAGGGTGCTAAACGGACTTGGTGATTGCCTCATAATGGTATGTATCTACCCCTACATAACATCTTTGGTGCCGGAAAAATCCAGAAACACAGCATATACTCTGCTCTTTTCTATTACAATGCTATCACCTTTTTTCGGAAGTATAGCTTCAGGAGCATTGTTTAAACATATGAACTCCTACAGTGGGTTAATAATTATCAGCACATTAATAACAGGTGCAGCAGCATCATTACGATTAGTTCTGCCAGGGCATTTAAAGGGAAACCCCTCCACTTTAAAATTGTACCTGCCTAAAAGAAAATTCATTATATTTTACCTTCTGTATGAATTTCTAGGATACAGCAGTTACTTTCTTGCATATTCCATGCTAAATCTTATATTCATGGACTTTATAAGTATTTCATACGAGTTTACCGGATTTATATTAGGCCTAATGAAACTGACATCAGGAGTTGCAATTTTTTTAGTACCGATTATTGCACAGAGGTTTAACAGATTAAATGTAAACACTAATGTTATTATACTTCTCAGCTTCCTATATTTTATCATGGCCTTAACTTCAGGCAATGTTTACCTTGTACTGGTAATCATTACCGAAATGATGCAGTGTGTAATGGCGGGCCTGATTGACGGTCCGGTCCTGGCTAAAGTACCGATTGAAGAAAAAGGCTCCTTCTCAGGATTAAGGCTCCTTCTTATAAACGTAGGCACAAGCATAGGAATTCTTGCCAGCGGATGGCTAATTGGTTACAGCCATGGGTATTGGGTTATTTATATGGCAGCAGGTATTCTTTCACTAGCCCAACTATTTATTTTTGTGTTTGGAATCAAGGATGAACTCTGATAGTACCTATTAAACAAAATTTACTATATTGACATAGCATGGGTGATATTGTAACATATAATAATGTACGATTAAACTTTATGCTAATGGAGAGATGGTTGAGCTGGTCGAAGGCACCTGACTCGAAATCAGGAGAACGTGTGAGCGTTCCGTGGGTTCGAATCCCACTCTCTCCGCCAAATGGCAAAAGCCAGATATTTCAAGGTTCTTGAGATATCTGGCTTTTTCATTATGCTACATTTAGGAACACCTGATTTTTTAGTGTTTTTTGCCTAATCAGATGTGCTAAGTAATAAGTAAGTCATTAGGTGATTGCTTCCAAAGGTTTATAAGATAATATAATCATGTTAAGAATCTATTAACATTTACCTACAATATTACTTCTTGTACTACAACAGCTTCCACATCTTTACCAAACTGACTTTTATCTCTTCTATATCCTTTAATAAACGCATCTGAATTCTGTATTACCCCTACTTTATCAAATATAAATAAAAATATATACTCCTGTTTATAATGAAATGCATCTGAACCTAGTTCCTCGGAAAGCTTTCTTTCAGTCATATTCTCCCTTGTACATTTAACTTCTATAACAATATTATATTCATCAAGGTAAATATCATATCTATTTGAGCTATACCCAGCATCGCCATACACTTCTTTTCTTGCATGAGGAAAAATTGGTCTTAGCAATGAATATAATATTCTTTGAACATCATATTCATTTCCTATGCTTATCTTCCCAAGATCCTCCCTCTTTATAGTGCCACTTCTATGTAGCTTATCTTGATACATAGCTTGAATATGCTTATTAAAATTGGCTAGAATTCTCTTTATTATAATTATTGCTGTGTTTCTATCAATTGAATTAATTTCAACCTTATTATCTTGATATTCCTCTATATTTGCCTTTAAATAACCTAATAGAACTATTCCCTTCCTAACAGCATCCCTTAATTCATCGCCCATATTTTTCTTAGAAAATCTATTATTCGGTATTAGTGTTGTCCTTGCAAAATCATTAAGTATGTCCTGTCCATGACTCAAATTGTTAAGTTTGAGTAGAGTCTCACTTTTCCAACTATCAAAACTGTCTTTAAACATCATTATATCGCTGGATTTGCTATATTCAATAAGAATAGCATTTCCCTTTTGAATTTGTTGATCTATGAAACCAATCATTTTATCATTACCTCGTGAACTATTCTTCATACACCCCTCCAAAATTAATATTTTCCCCACCTTAAGTAGAATAAAAACAATGGGTCAAGGACATAAATCTGATTATCCTTCCACTCGAAGACTTGATATATTGGCTCACTATCATTTACAATGTCTTGGAGTTTTCCCAATGAATCTCTTATTTTATTCTTGTCTATTCTATTAACTGTGCTATTAATTAATTTATCTACTCTATTTTTTAATTCTTCAAGGTGAATACTGATTATTGGCGGGTTTTCAGCTATTGCTCTTAATATAAAACTATAAATGTCGACTTTTTGGCCATTCATTATCTCATAAGTCTTCCTTTGCTGCCCTCTTGTTGACGGCCCCTCTTTTAATTTTTTAATTACATCCTTGTAGTTTAGGTTAAGTGCATTAAATTTACAGCTATTATCTATTATCGACTCATCCTCTATTGACTTTATATTACTATCTAAGTCTATATTTTGAATCGTTGATAAGCTTAAACATATAGATTGCATTAATTGTGGCGATGTAAGACTTTCTACTGCCAGCCTTTCTGCAAAAGCATCCGATATGTCTATATTAAGCTTATTAAATCCTGTAATTGCAATTTCCCTAAGCTCGTGTGTCTGCCAAGGTTCTATATTAATTAAACTTAGTCTTCCACTTAAATCGGGATTTTTTCTAATGGCATCATCAGCTCTATGAGGTAAGGATATGATTACAACTTTAAATTCTTTTCTTATAGCATCTTTTAATTGATATGCTATGTCAAATTGTAATTCTGTCGGTGCATAATGAAAATCATCTAGCACTAAGACTAAATTATTCCCTTTAAAATAATTTATTATCGCTTCCTTGCTCGATAAATACTTTTCCTTAAAGGTTACTGACCTTCTTATAGTATTATTTATTTGGTTATGAGATTCGTAAGTGTCCATTTCTGTCTGTTCACCCTCAAGTGCTATCTCTGCTCTTTTCGCTACTACACTCCAAAAATCATTTGAATTCTTAAAGTCATTTCCTGTCAATGATACAATTTTGTCTTGACCAATAACTTTTTCACATAAGACAGTCTTACCAGTTTTAGAAGGTCCTATAATTGATGTTAAATAACCTGATGTATTTAATGCTTGTTGTAGTCTAATTTCATAGCTATAGTTTAGTTCTGAAGACAATCTGGATATATATGTATATTCCGGAAATGTACCTGGTTTAAAAATGTCACTTGACTGAAGCTTACACATACCTTTTCACCCCTTTTATGCCCTTTTTGTACCTTATGTATATATTATAGACCATTTTGACACATTTTAAAATGAAATATTGGATCTTTATGCCTTCTTACACCTTATTCATATAAATTAGTACGCCTGATTTTTTTGTTTTTCACTAATTAGGTATACTAATTTCGTCACCCTATTTTAAATATTTCCTTACTTCCTGGGTCCATTTATCAACATATTTACCTGTTGCCCAATGAGTCATAATAATGTGCTCGTTTTTATTCAGTTTGATAGTTAGAATAGGCTTTGCAATACCTTTAAGCGGGTTAGTATAAACCAATAAATTATCTTGAGTAAAAACAACCAACATATCTTTTGCAGGTGATGACACTGCATCCACAGCACCTGGAACTGCTTTTCTGATTGTTTCCCAACCTGGAGTAAGTTTGTTATAGGTAACAACTGACTTTGGTACATTTATTGGTAAATCTGCAAGAGTTAAATTATACGAAAAAGTAGACCAATTACTGAACACCCACTTTTTAGCTAACTGGGGTGACCACATACCATTTCTTCTTACTATTGACCAACCATATTCATCAGTAACATTTTTAACTTCCGGCGAGTTACCATATAAAGATTGTTCATCTTCACTTATATTCTCATTTTTATATTTACTTATATATTGCTGAACTTGGTTTCCCAACACTTGAAGTATTGAAACTTTTTTTATTTTGCTTTCATCCTTACTACTTAAAATTAAGTTATCTTCCGGGTTTAAATTTTCATAATTCCTATTAATATTATTAATCTCAACAACGTACACATCTTTTAAATAAGGACGCATTGTCCCGCCTGTGTTATAGTAGTAATCCGAAGCTATAGCTGCATATTTGTCTCCTACAAACAGTAATTTCCTATTTTCGCTGGCCGCCTTATTTTGAGAAAGCAACTGTTGGGCATACTTATTAATATTTCCATCAGTTGGGCTGCCCTTTGCAGCAGGATACGAATTTAAGTCGTTAATGGACACAGTATCTAATTCATCAGGGTCTGATGCATACTCAGATTTTTTACTGTCATTAAACTTTATTCCCTCGATAAACCACCACTCTTGGCCATAGGGTACAAGGATCTTTTTACCCTCTGCGACTAAACTTATCGTATTATCTTTAGGAGCAATCCATAGCGTTCTATATGAGCTTATTCCATTGTTTGCGTCATTTCCACCAGTGCTTAAACCTAACAATACACCGCTATTAGCATTTTCCGTTTTTGGTTCCGATACTTGATTAGCAGCTTTCGACAGCTCTTTATCGGCATCGGAACTTTGGTTTACTTTGGAATTTTCTATTGGTGTGTTGTTCTCTTTCCCTATACTACATCCACTACTTAATGCAATAATTAATAAAAATACGGTTAATAATTTGATTTTCTCCAATGTCTTCATTTCTCTCTCCATATTCTACAGCATTTAACTATAATATAGCCTTTTACTCAGATTTTTATCAATCACATCATATCAAAGAAACTCAATTGATTGCTTTTCGGAAGCCCTTTTAGACACCCAAACTTTTCCAGAGATTCTATGGTTGAATTTCCTACTTTAGCACGCACCTTTAAATCATCAACAGAAATAAAGGAGCCTCCTTCCTTGACAGCTGCGTATATACCCTCTGCCGCGACATTTCCCATACCTGATATACTGTTAAATGGCGGCCTTATGCTGCCATCCTCTATAAGGAAATTTGTTGAATGAGATTTATATAGATCAATAGGCAGGAATTTATAGCCTCTTTCATACATCTCCAAAACCAGTTCCAAATCATCATACATATCCTTGTCCTTATTGGCAGCCTGATTACCTTGCATTTCAATTTCCTTCATCTTTTGCCTAACTACTTCTTTTCCATTTATCATAAATTCCGCATCGAATGCTTTTGCTCTTATGGAAAAATAGGCTGCATAATAAGCCAAGGGTATATGTACCTTAAACCAGGCTATTCTGAAGGCCATCATAATATAAGCCGCAGCATGGGCCTTAGGAAACATATATTTTATCTTTCTGCAGGATTCTATATACCATTCAGGTACGCTGTTTTCTCTCATGAGAGTTTCGTATTCAGGCCATTTTGGCTCCTTCAAGGCCTTTCCCTTACGAACCGTCTCCATTATCTTAAAGGCAGCACTTGGCGGAAGACCTTTTTTCATGAGATACACCATAATATCATCCCTTGTACACACTGCCTCACTTAAAGTAACTGTACCGGCATCAATCAAGTCCTTGGCGTTTCCAAGCCACACATCAGTGCCATGAGAAAGACCTGATATACATATAAGGTCTGCAAATTGTTTTGGCAATGTATCCAGTAGCATTCCCCTTACAAATTTGGTACCGAATTCAGGCACACCAAATGTTCCTACCTTGGAATTGATCTGTTCCGGAGTAACACCCAAGGCTTCTGTTGATGAAAATAAAGACATTGTCTTCTTATCATCCATTGGTATGGTTTTAGGGTCCACTCCGGTGATATCCTGAAGCATTCTGATCATTGTAGGGTCATCATGCCCCAATATGTCCAGCTTCAATAGGTTCTGGTCTATTGAGTGATAGTCAAAATGTGTTGTTATAATGTCTGAATCAGGATCATCCGCTGGGTGCTGAACCGGACAAAATTCAAAAATTTCACGTCCCTTGGGCACAACTATTATACCGCCTGGGTGCTGTCCTGTGGTTCTTTTTATTCCCGTACAACCTTTTGAAATTCTTTCAATTTCTGCTTTATTTATACGGATATTCCTTTCCTCATAATACTTCTTTACATAGCCAAAGGCTGTTTTTTCAGCTATGGTACCTACAGTTCCTGCCTTAAAGGTAGTACCCTTTCCAAATATAACTTCAGTATATTTATGTGCTTTTGCCTGATATTCTCCGGAAAAGTTCAAGTCTATATCAGGCTCCTTATCTCCATCAAAGCCCAGGAATGTTTCAAACGGTATGTCGATTCCATCCTTGGCAAGCTTTTCCCCGCAAACCGGACAAAGCTTATCTGGTAGGTCAAATCCGTTATTATAGCCGTAATCTGTGAAATCGGAATATTTGCAGCCTGGGCAAACATAATGGGGCGGTAAGGCATTTACTTCTGTAATACCGGTCATATATGCAACTACAGAGGACCCGACAGAACCTCTCGAACCTACCAAATAGCCGTCCTCATTTGATTTCCACACCAGCTTTTGAGCAATTATATACATAACGGAGAAGCCGTTCTTTATGATAGAATCAAGTTCCTTATCAAGCCTTACCTGGACAATTTCAGGCAGCGGGTCTCCATAAAGCTCATGAGCCCTATCAAAAGTAATGTCCTTAATAGTCTGCTCGCAGCCTTCAATATGGGGAGGACATTTCTCGGGGGAAATAGGGCTTATCTGTTCACACATATCGGCTATCTTATTGGTGTTTGTAACTACCACCTCATAGGCCTTTTCCTCTCCTAAATACGAAAACTCCTCAAGCATCTCCTCGGTAGTTTTTAAATATAAGGGTGCCTGGTTATCCGCATCATCATATCCCTGACCGGCTTCAAGTATACGCCTGTATATCTCATCCTCAGGATCTAAGAAATGAACATCTCCCGTAGCAACAACAGGCTTATTTAATTTCTCACCAAGAAGCACAATTTTTCTGTTGATCTCCTTAAGATATTCCTTGTCCGGAACCTCCTCTTTTCGTAATAAATAATCATTATTACCTAAAGGTTGGATCTCCAAATAGTCGTATTCTTCTGCAATAGTTTCAATTTCTTCATCTGATTTTCCATGTAAAACCGCCTGAAACAGCTCACCTTCGCTACAGGCACTTCCCAAGATCAAGCCTTCAGAGTATTTTTTAAAAAGGCTTTTTAGTATTCGTGGTTTTTTATAAAAATAATCCAAGTGAGAATAAGATACCAATTTGTATAAATTCTTTAACCCCACATAATCCTTTGCCAATATTATGGCGTGGTAAGTATTAACTTTTTTATACTCTACCTTTTTAGCTTCCTCATCGGAACTGAATCTATTAATATCTTCAAGAGTTTTTACGCCTCTTTCCTTTAACTTTTCAAGCATAATGTTAAATACCTTAACAGTAGTATCCACATCATCCAAGGCCCTATGTGCAACTTCAACCTTAATTCCAAGATTTTTAGCTATTCGTCCCAATTTATAAGTTTTATAATCAGGGAAAAGCTCTTTAGCCAAGGATAATGTGTCCAAATATGTAAAATCGAAATTGTAGCCTAAAACCTTGGCATTATGTTTTAAGAAACCAATATCAAAATTAGCATTATGTGCCACCAAAATGCTTCCGTCAATAAACTCCAAAATTTTAGGAAATACCTTTTCTATAGTTTCTGCATCCTGTACCATGTAATCGGTTATACCGGTAACCTCCACAACTCTGGCTGGAATGGGTTTTTGAGGATTTACAAAGCAGCTGAACTGATCTATAACCTTTCCATCCTTAAGTTTCATAATGCCTATTTCAGTAATTTTTTCTGTTAATGGTGAAAAACCTGTAGTTTCCAAATCCAACACACAATAGGTATCATCAATACTCTGTCCTTTAGTGTTTGTTACAGAAGGCTTTTTGTCCGGTGCCAAGTAGGCCTCCACCCCATATATAACCTTCATGTTGGGGTTGTTTCTACCTAAAAGTTTATGTGCATCAGGAAAGGCCTGCACCACCCCATGATCGGTGATAGCGATAGATTTCATCCCCCAGCTCATGGCTCTTTTTATTAAATCAGATGCACTTGATGTCGCATCCATCTGACTCATCTGTGTATGCATGTGCAGTTCTACCCTCTTAATCTGGGAATTATCCTGTCTCTTAGCCTTTTTTATACCATCTGTTTCTATTATGGTATTGGCAATAAACTCAGTTTCCCCCGAAAATGTGCTATAGCTTGCATTTCCGGCAAGTTTGACCCCTTTGGCCTTTTTGAGCCTTGATAACACCTCTCCGTCTTCGCCTGGCTTAATGAAAGCCTTGCAAGTTATTGAGCTGGAACCATCGTATAAAGCAAAAGAAATCAGGGTTTTTCCGCTTTTTAATTCCTTTGATTCAATATTGGATATTTCACCTGATATAGCTACCCTACCTTCATCAGGTATAATGTCAGTAATTTTAATTACAGTTTCCTTAATTTTGTCATTTCTACCTAATATCAAAGGTGTATTTTCTTTCTTTTCATCATTTTGGGTATTTTGCTCCTGCTTTGTTTGTGCAGTTACTTTAGGCGATTCAGGGGCATTATTGCTTTGTGCAGCCTTGGCTTGTTCCCTCACAAGCTGCATTTCCTTTTCACGAGTATCTTCTTGCAGCTTTTTTAGTTCTTCACTGCCTACTTTATCAATAAAATTTATTTTATACTCTGTGCCATACAGATTTTTTATGGCTTTACTTATTTTTTTATCACAGCCCATGGATGTTAGAAGGTCTGATACCATAATATTAAAATTAAAATTTATAATATTATTTATTACTTCGAATTCAGTATCTTTTATAACTGCTTTCAAAATAGGATGTTTGTCTGAAATAGAAAATACTATATTCCTGAGTTCCATCTCTATGGGCTTTTTATTTGTTCCCGAAGCATATTCTACAGTAATTTCTGAATCATTTATAGAAAATCTTTTCTTTATAAATGTATTAAGCCCTGTAATTTCTTTTACATCAATATATTTATCAGAGCTGATTTTCATCTCTAGAATTTTACTTTTCTTCTTCAAAACTACAGCCTCTACAGTGGCTGTACTTATATTGCCCTCTGCTTTATAGTCACTAAAAACTTCGTTAATTCGTTTCAAGTTGCTTCCCAAAGTTCTTCCCCCAAAATTTTTTAGTTTCATAATTATTATATAAGACATGCTTCTGTTTGTCATGCATAGAAAAATAAAAGCCAGAATCTTATAAGTCTCATACATATTTGGAATAAGAATCTGGCTTCTATTTTTTGTCTTTTAATTCGCACTAAATTTAGAAATTTTACTTTACCTTCATAACCCACAGTGTTTTTGTGACTAAATTGGTATAGATTATGTATACGTGAGAAGTTGTGGTGCCGTATGCACCATAATTTATAGACATTGAGAAAAACAGCTCCCGGGTGGGAGCTTATAATTTGGGGAGTATCTTATATATCTAGGATAACTTGTTCTCTTATAATATATTATAGTATACCTATTGCTTTGCTACAATATAATTTGAAAATATCTCATTTAAAAGTACCCTTTCCGCATTAAAATTCGTATATTGTAAAGAATGCTGAAGCGAATGAGGTATGATTGTGGGATATTATATTAATGTAGAACCTAATGTAAATATTTTTGTGGAGGACATTAACCCAAAAGGCAGAAAAACCATTTTGTTTCTGCATGGATGGCCTGGAAATCACAATTTGTTTGAATACCAATTTAATCAACTGCCAAAACTGGGCTACCGATGCATCGGTATGGATATCAGGGGCTTTGGCCTATCGGCTAAACCATGGCATGGCTATGATTATAACAGACTATCCGATGATGTTCGATATGTCATAGACACACTTCAACTAAAAAGCATTGTTCTTGCCGGGCACTCAACGGGCGGAGCGATAGTTATCCGATACATGTCCAGGCATAGCGGCTACGGTGTTTCCAAACTGGCTCTTTTTGCAGCTGCCGCCCCTAGCCTAATTCAGCGTCCATATTTTCCATATGGTTTGCCAAAGCAGGCGGTATTAGATATAATTCAAGGTACATATCATGATCGGCCTAACATGATTAAAAGCTTTGGTAATATGATCCTACATAATTACGCTACCCCTGCCCTATCCGAATGGATTTACTTATTAGGGCTTCAGGCTTCAAGTTGGGCTACAGCAGCTATTGCCAATACCTGGCTGGAAGATGAAGGTTTATTTAGGGATTTGGAAAAAATTCATGTACCCACTCTGATTCTCCATGGACTTAATGATAAGGTATGCCTTTATCCCTTGGCAACGGCTCAAAAAAACGGAATTAAAAACTCCAAACTCGTGCCTATTGAATCATGTGGTCATTTTCTGTTTTATGATCAGCAGGAAAAGTTCAATCAAGAACTTGTTGGATTTATTGAAGGCAAGATTTGATGATACATAAATATGTGCCGGGATGAGCAAGCTCATACCTGGCTTATATTTTAATGACCATTGTTTTCCTGGGAAATGGTTGGCTCAAGAAATCTAAGAACTGCTGCTTTCCTCTCCTCGTCTGTTTTTGAGCCTTTATAAGCCACATAATACTTTCTTATCTGCATTTCTTCCTTATCAGCCATCAGCATCTGGTTAAAGTTTGAAATGTATATATTGAAAAAATATTTTAAAATTCCTATAAAAAAGCCGGCCAGCATTAATCCTATTGATATTATTTTAATAACTTCCAATGAAGTATCTTTATTTTTCATTTGACTTTTAAAGTCATCAATAAATTTTTTAATGCCCTTATCGTTTTGAATAATATCTCTTACCTCCTCATTATCACCCAAATATTCCTGCATGTATTTTATAGTATCCGCATCATCTTTGACAAAACTGCTGTCAATAACAATATACCCATAAGTAATAATAACTAGAGCAAAGATAGCTCCTAGAACTGTGAATAATATAAGAAGCTTATCGGCTCTTTTTTTAAATTTGCGTTTTCTCCTGCCTGTATTTTCAAGAAGAAAAGGAATATAATCCAGCCCAAGATTACTGTCGCCCTCTCCTTTAGGAACGGATCTTTCCAATACAGTTGAAAACCTGCTATTTATAATTTCATCTATGTTTTTTTCAAAGTCTATGTAGTTAAAGCTTATAGATTTTTGTGAGTTTTTGCACAATTTTATTGTGAGATAAAGTATCACCAGGCTTATTATACACGCTATGCTTCCTATCACTAATTTCCCCTCCTTCCATAGTAGCTGTATTTCTTTACTGTGCTTATTTTCTTTATTCTTTACTTTATCTTATGAATTTATATATACATTGTTGATACTTATGTAAATAAATCAACAAAAAATTGTCCAAAAAATAGTTGAAATTAATTGACAGCCGAACATGTGTTTGGTATAATAAAAATGTAATATTTACGAAAGTAGGTTGGTTTTATGAACAAAGTAGTGCTTTTAGGCAGATTAACACATGATCCGGAGTTGAGATACACTCCCTCGAACAAATCCGTTTGCAATTTCAAAATTGCTGTGAACAGAAGATTTTCAAGGCAAGGTGAAGAGCAACAGGCTGACTTTTTCCCAATAGTATGCTGGGAAAAAACCGCTGAGTTTTGCAATAATTATTTCAAGAAAGGCCAACAAGTTGCTTTAATTGGAAGATTGCAGACAAGAAGCTGGGATGATGCTGACGGTAAAAGGCATTACATCACTGAAATAGTAGCAGATGAGGTATTTTTTGCAGACAGCAAGAAAGATTCAAATACAATTGTAGACACTGTATATGATAATCCCTCCAGTCAACTGGACAGCACTGGCAACTTTTATTCAGTATCAGAGGATTTTGATTTACCTTTTTAGAAATACTCCCCAGTTTGCATAAATCCTTTTTTTCGATATATAGCAGTATGCACTGACCCGATAAACTTTGCTTTTTTAATTTAAGCAGTCAGCATCAAAAAAACATAAGGTATTAGTATATTAATTTGTCCTCCACTTTACGGTGCTGACTGTGCAATCTTTTTTAATCTTTTTATGTTATTGTCCAGGAAATAATTTCTCTCTCTGTTCTTATCAATTAAAATTTATATGGCATATTTTAATTATCTCCGGAATAAAATTGTATCAGTGGACAACACCCGTTTAGGATTCAGGAGGTGACTCCTTTGGACTTGAGCTATGAAATGATTTTAGCTTATATGGTAGGTATTATTTTTTTATTTTTTATAGGAAGGATTTTTTTAGTACCTTTAAAAATAATTTTAAAGCTGGTATATAACTGTTTATTAGGGGCAATATTGCTTGTTGCAATTAATTTTATAGGGAAAACTTTTGGTTTTACCATTCCCTTAAATATTTTTTCTGCAGCACTTGTAGGGTTCCTAGGCATTCCTGGAATGCTTCTCCTGGTGGCACTAAAGCTTCTTTACTTTTAATATTTTATCCAATTTTTATAATTGTATTAATCTTAATTTACTATTAATATACATGTTTTACATTGCCATATATTGACATATCCGAAAATGTATATTAACATAGTCTATGAATTAAGATTAATGAATTATTCAAATGATAAATATGTTAAAGAATCTATGAAGCATCTAGGAAACTTCTTAAGCATCTGGCCCTTATTATAGACAATCAAAGATTAATAATAACTTATATGAAGCTAAAGAATTTTCTTTAACATAAAAATGTAAAAAAGGATGATTGATATGGAGAACTTAAGCATTACTATTTTAAAAGAAGCAGTTCATTTCCTCGAAATTTGTCAGGAGCATGTTTTCAATGGAAAAATTCCAGCTAATCTCTATTTTTCTCTCTCTGATTTGAAGATTAAATTTATTAAAAATGTACTAGAAAATAATAAAGAATCTATTTTACTTGATACTGATCTTAATTCTAGACTTGAAAAGGTATTTGAAAACGATATTTTTATCTACAATTATATAGGAAATAATAAAATATATATGGCCTAAATTTTTGAATATTTTTTATATATTCGACAAACCCTTATAATAAAAAGTTAAGGGGAATGTTAATGAAGGCTAGTAAATTATTTTCCAGGCAAAATATATTTTTATTTCTGATAATATCTATATCGCTTATAATCAAGCTCTACCTAATATTTACATACAAAAATCGCTTAACTTTATCAAGCGATGATCTAAACTACATAAAAAGTGCTGTTGCTTTAATAAGGTCAGGTATCTTTACATTTCACAATTATAATGAACCTACGGTATTTGTTATGCCGCTTTATCCTTTATTTCTAGCTGCTTTCTTCAAGGTATTAGGGTATGGTATTTTGGGTTTGCAGGCTGTTAGAGTTGCTCAGGCAATTATCAGCTGTGCATCGATACTCATTATATTTCTTACTACTAAAAAGCTTTTTAACACTAAAGCAGCTTTTATTGCATCTTTTTTTTATGCCTTTTATATACCTAACATAATTACTACCGGTTATTTCCTGACTGAAACCTTATTTGCATTTCTTTTAATATCTCTTATTTATTTATCGATTGTCTTTGCGGAGGCCCCTAGCAAAATAAAATTTGCAGGCCTTGGATTATTATATACTATAGCTACCCTATGTAGGCCAACATTGGCTTTTTTCCCTGTATTTCTTCTTATTTATTGTCTCCTTAAGAAAATTAAATTCAAAAATCTTATCGCTCCTTTTATAGCCTTCTCATTTATATTTATCTTATTTATGACTCCTTGGTGGGTAAGAAACTACAAAGAATATGGGGAATTCATTCCGTTGTCTGCAGCAAGCGGAAATCCAATGCTTCAAGGAACATATGTGGACTATAAGCAAACCCCTGAAAATACTGTCTATTACAAGCTTGGTAAAACAGCTTTTGAAACTAACAAAATTGAAATTGATGTTGCTAAAACACGAATGAAAAATGAGTTTAAAAAGGATTTCTGGGGATATTTAAATTGGTACACAGTGAAGAAAACTATTTTTCTTTGGTATAGTGCATTTTACTGGAAGCCATTTTGGGGCATCAACACCGTTTTTGTTGTAGGAACGCATTATATACTGCTTTTAGGGATTCCAGTACTTATATATTGTTTATTTAAAAATTTTCGCCATCACTTTTTAACTGCATCAATTATTATTTATTTCAATATAGCACATTGCTATTACATGACATTTGACAGGTATGCATTCCCTCTTCTTACAATACTGTCAGTCTATTCAGCTTACTTTTTCTCAGGCATTTTTGAGAAAAACAAACTCAAATATTGAAATAAAATATTTTGATTTTAATTTAAAAAATATCAATTCTACTTCTGATTCAGCATGCATATAATTTAGATGATAGTCCAAATGATTAAACCCTAAACTATAATAAACAATCAACGATAATCTTTTCCAAGGAGGCTGTAAACAAAATGCTGGATACTGAAATAGAAAGGGAAATAGCTTCTAAATACAACATTACAGTTAAAAATATAGCACCTTTAAGAGATGCTCATATATTAAATACATCTAAAGGCAAAAAGCTTATAAAAAAAACTAAACTACCCCCGGAAAGGATTATTTTCATACATGCAGCAAAGGAATATCTTTATGGAAATAACTTTACTAATCTTGACAGGTACCTTTGTACAACAGATAATTTGCCTTACATGATATTTGATAACAATGTTTATACGATATCCGATCAATATGATGGGAGGGAGTGTAATTTTGATGATGCAAGGGATGTGAGTAATGCTGCAATCCTTTTATCTTCAATGCATAAAGCCTCAAAAGGCTTTATAAAACCTGCCGGATGCATTCCGAGAGATGAACTGGGCAAGCTTCCTATTTATTTTACAAAACGGTTGGAAGACATTAAGAGACTTAGGAATATTGCTAAAAAGGAAGGAAGTAAATTTGATTATTTATACCTTAAGCATTTCGACTATTTTTATAACCTGGGTCAAAGCGGCTTAAACCAAATTCAAGCCTCCAAATACAGTGAACTTGTTGAGAAGGCAAGAAGAGAAGGGTCCCTATGCCATCATGATTTTACATACCACAATATAATTTGCAGCGACAACAAAACTTTTGCCATAAACTTTGATTATTGTTGTTTTGAGCTTTGCGTATATGACCTTGCCAACTTTCTTAGAAGAAAAATGCGAAAATGCAAGTGGAATCACAATGAAGCAAGGATAATACTTGATAAGTATCGGTCAGTTCACAATATCGATAAATCAGAGTTTGAAGTGCTGAAGATTATTTTACAGTTTCCTCAGAAATTCTGGAGGGTGGCAAACAAATACTATAACAGCAAACGCAGTTGGTCGGAAAAAAGCTACCTGTCAAAGCTTCAGGAAGTAATTGATGAAATAGAATATCACAATAAATTTATAGATAAATTCGATACATTTTTTTAATTCTTTACATATACTCATACCTTACCCTTTATTTATAAAAGGCTTGTAAATTACAGGTCTTTTTTTATGTCCTTATATTGAAGCCAGACTTCAAACTGTTTCTTTACCGTATAATAAGGTAAGACCCCTTTTAGAAATTTCTAAATGAGTCTTACCTTTTTTATATTCTATCAAAACAAGCCTGTTATTTTACCGCTTTCATCTATATCTATCTTCTCAGCAGCTGGCGTCTTGGGAAGCCCTGGCATAGTCATTATTTCCCCTGTAATAGCTACAATAAACCCGGCACCTGCAGATATCCTTACCTCCCTGACTGTTACGTCAAAGCCCTGAGGTCTGCCTAAAAGAACAGGGTTGTCCGATAATGAATACTGTGTCTTTGCCATGCATATGGGCAGCTTGTGAAGCCCCATATCTTCTATCTTTTTAATTGATTTTTCAGCTGACTGGGTGTAAACAACACCCTTTCCTCCGTATATCTCCCTTACTATGATGTCAACCTTTTCCTTTATCGGGAGTTTGTCATCATAGAGCATTTTAAAATCTGATGGCGTACTTTCAATTAACTTTACCAGCTTCTTAGCCAGTTCCATACCACCTTCTCCGCCCTTTGCGAACACCTGTGAGAAAGCAACCTCGACGCCCAACTTAAGGCATTGACTCCTTACATATTCTACCTCACTATCGGAATCAGTATCAAAATGGTTAATAGCTACCATAACAGGGGCACCAAACTTTCTTAGGTTCTCAACATGCTTTTCCAAATTTACAAAACCTTTTTTTAGTACCTCCAGGTTTTCCTCCTTAAGCTGATCCTTCTTTACTCCGCCGTTGTACTTCAAAGCCCTTATAGTAGCTACCAATACAATTGCATCAGGTTTTAACCCTGCATACCTGCACTTTATATTAAGGAATTTTTCTGCACCTAAATCAGCACCAAATCCAGCTTCAGTAATAACATAATCTCCTAGCTTCAAGGCCAGTTTGGTTGCCATTATGCTGTTGCATCCATGTGCAATATTGGCAAATGGTCCCCCATGCATTAGACAGGGAGTATTCTCCAGGGTCTGTACTAGGTTGGGTTTAATAGCATCTTTTAAAAGCAGCGTCATTGCCCCGTCCACGTTTAGGTCTTTTGCTGTGACAGGCTGCCCGCCGTAATTATAACCGATTATAATCCTTCCCAGGCGTTCCTTAAGGTCCATAAGATCTGATGCAAGGCATAGTATTGCCATTATTTCAGATGCAACAGTTATTACAAAGCCATCCTGCCTTGGAAAACCGTTGACCTTACCGCCAAGTCCTACAATTACATCTCTAAGTGCCCTGTCATTCATATCAAGAGCTCTTTTCCAGACAATTTGTCTCACATCTATGCCGAGAGAATTGCCTTGATGTATATGGTTGTCAATAGCTGCCGACAAAAGGTTGTTTGCAGCAGTAATTGCATGCATGTCCCCTGTAAAGTGAAGGTTGATATCTTCCATTGGGACTACCTGGGCATAGCCTCCTCCTGCTGCTCCTCCCTTTACACCCATAACAGGTCCAAGGGATGGTTCCCTCAGTGCAATAATAGCCTTCTTCCCGATTTTTTTCATAGCCTGTCCAAGGCCAACTGTCGTTGTAGTTTTTCCTTCACCAGCCGGAGTAGGATTTATAGCAGTTACCAGCACGAGTTTTCCGTCTTTTTTATTCTTAAGCCTTTTCCATACATCTTCAGTAAGCTTGGCCTTGTATTTGCCATACAACTCGATTTCTTCAGCGGTTAACCCTATTTCTTCAGCAATCTTTGTAATAGGCAGCATTGAACATTGCTGTGCTATTTGAATATCAGTCAACATATATACCTTACCTCCGTTCATCATTCTATTTCATTATACCTTTTTAATTTTAATAATTTCAATAATTTTTTCACAATATAAATAATAAAACCATATTATAATACTGTAAATCTAATTTATATTAAGTGATCATTATGAATAGAGTAAAAATTGGTGACATAGTTCTACGAAAGTCATATGGATGCGATATTTTATTTAGAGTAGCAGATAAAAACGTTATTGATGGCAAGGAAATATTTATACTTAATGGCATCCATTATAGAATACAAGCAGATTCCTGCGAGGACGACCTTGTTATTAACGAAAGATCAAATGAGATTGATAATTTCCATATTGCCGCCAAAACAATAACATAAATATAAAGGGCCCTTAAGGCCCCTGTCTTTTGTTGTTTTATATTATATCACCATTCAAATTATGCTTTAAACCTTCTTTTTTGCCTCTCATCAAGTACTGTATCCAAAGCATCTGCTTCGTTTATGGCAGTTTCAATTCTTTCCAGCATCTCTTCAGACTCAAGGCTTGATATTATTTGCTGCCTGTACATAGCTACCATACTTTCCATGTAGTCAAGCTTAGCACTTATTTTTTCAAGTTCGAGCCTTTCGTTTTTTATTCTTTCAATCATTTTTTCATCCATTTCAATAGCACGTCTTATATCCTCTGCAATATTGGTATTGGCATTAAAGCTGAGTTTACGGTTATTGGCATTAACCCTGTTGGCTATTGTTGTTATGTCTATGCTGGAAACCTCTTTACTTCTTTTTGAGAAGTTTATCAAAAGTTTCAAGTATATCAGCAAAAGATTAAAAGTCTGCTCAACAATCTTACCCTTAAGATACCCCTTTTCCCCATCCAAATAAGAATTGAGAATATCATTCTTTTGATCCATTGTCTTTTTTAACCTGGCATAATAAGCAGAATTAACATGCCTTTTTGCTTCGTAAGCCAATTGGATGCACTTTTGGTTTAGGGCTTTAAGCTGCTTTCTTTTCTCCTCGGCACTAACCTTGTCGTAGAATGCTTGACTGTTTAGCTTTTGGAGCACTAATGCAGTATAAATGACCACAGAGGCCCCTATTCCGGCAGGTAGCACCATACCATCAATAGCAGGAAGAATACCTGCCAATTGTTCCTGGCCAACTATTGTACCGACTGCTAGCAACGCAGGTATACTTATGTTCCTAAAATTAAGCAACGACTTCAAAAATAACTTACGCTTCATATACTCTCTGAATTTACTCCTATCGCGGAAAATAAACTTCAAATCTATTATTTGCTTATTCCGTTACAATGATTCTGGATTATGGTGTAAAAAGCATTAATTGGTTGTTTTATTTTCATTCTTTTCTTTCACTTCAAACCCTTGATCTCCGGAAAGCATAGCTTCTGCTCTGGCTTTGGCTCTTTCTCTTGCAGAATTCATATCCAATCTCTTTATCTTCATTTCTGTATTATCAGCATTCAAAGATTCTACTGCATTTGCCCTTGCGGTTTTCTTATTAACTATTTCTCTAGCTCTTTCCATGCTATCGTTTATACTTCCAACTCTTGTATTCCTTGAAGAGTACTTTGCATTAACAGAATTTATATTTTCTCTCAATGAAGCCATCTTTGCCTGTGACTTCAACGTCTTCAGCTCGCTGAGCTTTGCAGACATTTCAGATTCGAATATCTTAAAGTCTTCTCTGATACGTGCAACTTCAACCATTGCATTATCATAAGTTGCCTTATGGGTCTCATAGGTAGTCTGAAGCTCTTCTTCCTGTACCAGAAGCTCAACAAGTATATCCTTGTCTCCCTGTCTCTGAGCCGCTTCAACCCTTGCTCTTACAGCATTAAGGTTTTTTTCGGCATTTTTCATTTCTATCTTTATAAGCTCAGCACTTGTCTGAATTTCAATTATCTGCTGTTCTGCTTCTTTTCTTGCCTTATCAACCTGATTCTTTATATCTTCAAACAGTAAATCCGGATTTCTCTCTTCCATGTTTCCTACGAACATACCGAAGAAACCTCTTACCATAGCACCAAGCCTACTGAACAATCCCATTTTTATTGCCTCCTTAAAAATTCTTATATAATATTAATTTATAACAAAATACAGCGGTTGTAAACCCTATTTAGAATTATGCACCTCCATAAGGGCATATACGTCTTCTATTTATAAGACGATACCAATGATATACTTTCGTCAAGCACTTCTTTGTTGTCCAGCATATCCCTGTATTTGTCGCTTAGCAGGTCTTTGTCATCACATTCCTTAATTGCCAAAAGTGTCATGAATTCAACCTGCTGTGTATTTGGCCTGCACTTATCGAGAGCATTAAAAAGTATGTCACTTGTTATCAAGGTATTTTCCTTTTCATCCTCATTTGCAAGCTCATAGGCCTTTCTCACAACCGCCTCTATTTCAGCTCCTGTATAGTTTTCCGCCTTCTTTGCAAAAGGTACAAAATCCTCAATGTCTGTTTCAAACTTATACTTCGCCATCATTATTTTAAAGATTTCAGCTCTCTCCTCGTCTTCCGGAAGCAGAATAGGAATTTTTTTATCAAACCTTCCAGCCCTTTTAAGAGCAGCATCCAGTAGGTCAGGCCTGTTGGTTGCGGCAATAAATATAACTTTCCCTCTATTATTTGTATTACTTGTGAACTGTAAAAATTCACTAAATATATTTCTGCTTACACCATTTTCTTCATTATCGCCTCTTCTAAATGCGGTATCAATCTCATCCACAAAGACTATAACCGGCTGTTGAGACTGAGCTCCAAGAAGGCTCTTTTTAAAATTCTTTTCACTCTCACCCACATATTGGCCTAAAATTCTCGACATGTCAATCTTAACGCAGTTAAATCCGCTTGACTTTGCCAATGCATTTACAAGAAGAGTTTTACCCGTACCTGAAGGTCCACAAAGGAGTATTCCCATCGGAACCCTTCTTAAGTCACCCTTCTTGATAGGGTTTATAATATTTTTAAGAAGATAATTCTTAGCTTTCTCCATTCCTCCTATATCCTCAAACCCGATCTCAGGATATATGAACTCTAATACATCACCATATTCCTTTTTGAGTACCGAGTGCTTCTTTTCCTTGATAAACTCAAAGCTTATAGGAACATCTTCCGCCTCAGCCTTAAGCTTTATATCCTTTATAGATTTTTTGTTTAAGCCAGAAGACAGCTTAGCAAACTCATCTATTGTTACATCACATTTTACAACATCTTCCTTCAGTAAGTATTCGATATAATCTTTTCTTTCCTGCTCTCCCGGAAGCTCCACTATTATAGGCTCAATCCTATATGAAGACTTGAATATCTCTTTGCTTACATCAGCAAGATTATCAGCCATCATAAAAACTCCTGAACCCACGCTGGAAATTTTAGAGTCTACCGACCAGCCACTGATCCATATCAAAGCAGAACGCTCTTCAAAAGACAGGCTGCCCACATCCCCTGAAGGTATTATCTTCTCCACATGGTCTATGAAAATAGCCATTTTTGTGTTTTTGAGAGCCTTATCTATATATGGAAATAATTTCGAAGGCATCAACCTATATTGCCCGGCTACTTCGTTTGAAGTTATTTTATTAAATTCCCTCTCCATTCCAGGCTCAAAGAATGTCAGCCCTCTTGAAATATCATAAAAAGCTATAATTCCGAAATTTCTCTGCTTTAAAAACTCCTCATATATATATCGTTCAATATTTCTAAAATTGTCAACTATATCCCTTACATTGAAATAAAAAAGGAATTCATGAGAAATTCCTGCTTTATATCTGCTCAAAAACTCTTTATACCACATAATTATATCGGCCCCTATAATGTTTTTTTATTTGATATTAATACTACCATATTCAAATGTCAACTGCAACGAACAAAATAGCTTGCGATTTTGCACCCTTGGTCGTTGTCGTGAGAAATTGTGGTGTAGCAAACACCATAATTTCCTAGACACGAACAAAATCGCTTGCAATTTTGTTCGTCACATCTCCAGGCCTATATTTATCTCAACTTTCCCACATCCTGTATCCATTTCCAAGCATATTGTTTCAACTGAACTTATTATGAAGTAAATATCTTTACCAAATATGAGAGATGGAGGTGTCAGGTCAATTGATAGTCCATTCTCAGACATAATTCCACAGGCTGTACCCGTTACCATGTTCGTTAATTCACTAATAGCACTTCTGGCAAGCACATCCATTGTATCTACAGGTTGTCCCATCATCATTGCAGAAGCGATCTTCATAGCTGTTTCCTCTGAAAAGGAGTATGCTATATTTCCTTTTGCCCCGCCTATCAAACCTATTACCGATGTTATATCCATATCAACCTTCATTTTCTCCTTCTTTTTGAGTCCGCTCTTTGTTACGTTATCTACCCCATATTCTCCAAGTACTTTAATTAAGGCCTGTAAAAACGGATTAATATATTTAACGTCCATAACACTATCTACTCCTTTCAAATGCAACATTGATCTTCAACTTGCCGTATTGAGTTGTACAGTTTAGAGATTGGGAAGAAATCTTAGGTATACATATTATTGGACTATTTCCTGTAAAAACTATAGGAGGTGCAAGCCTTAGCTTCAGGTTCATGCTGTTATTTATCTCAGTAATTCCATCTCCTGCAATAATATTATTTAACTCTGAAATTGATGCAAGGACCATCTCATCCTTTACAGATGTAAAGGATGTTCCGTTGATGTTTTGAGCTATAGCAAGGGCTAGCTGCGGCTCCATGTCTATTAAAAGCCTTCCCTTTAATATTCCTGAGAAAGAAATCAGCGAACAAACACCATAGGAAACAATATCATCATTTTCAACATAAAAGCTGCCCTCATAATTAACAGATACTTCACTCATCTGATAAATAATTTTTTTTACACTGTTTGGAAAGGGCACAAACAACTCCGATACATTCATAAGCCAGGCCTCCTCTTTATATTATCCATAATCACATTGTGACAAGCCCATATTAATATTTTAATATAGAATACATATAATATCGGCCTCTATGCAGTTTTATTTAATGATGAAAATGACTTATCCGGAAAACTTGAATTGAATATTTTTTTATTTTAAAGATAAAATAAAGATGCGTATTATTTATAATTTTACAATTTTTTGATATAAAGGAGAAAATACATGGAAACCGTAAACTTTAATATCCCATCATTATCATGCAGTGCATGTACCGACAAGATTACAGAAGATTTAAAGTCCTTAAAAGGAGTCACCAATATCAATACTGATTTAAAATCACAGATGGTTAATATAGATTACAACCCTGATGAAATAAAGCCCCAGGAAATAAAGAAACATATATACCAAATGGGATTTGAAGTATTCTAGAGGAAGCTTTATTCAAGCCATTAATAGCACAAGGAGCTTAATTTCACATATAAGAAATCACCTCATGTTTTTTTAATTGATTTAACTATTGCTTCTTTTTGATTTTCTATATGTGCATATGCAGCTTTTTGTGCTTTTTTTGCGTCTCTTGAAGCTATTGCCTCCAATATTTCAATATGCTCTTTTACAAGGTTTTGTGTAATACTGTAATCTTTTGTGTAAATTATTCTGAACCTGTGAACCTGTTCTCTTAAATTGCTTACTATCTGCATAAGCTTATCGTTCCTGGAAGACTTATAAATAACTTCGTGAAACTCAACATCCTTTTTTACAATGTCTTGAAAATTACCCTTTTCCACACTTTTCTCAAACAGTGCTTCTATGTTTTTTATCTCTTTTAATTCATCTTCCCTTATCCTTACAGCAGATAAAAAGGCTGCTTCACCATCCAATGCAGCTCTTACCTCCAGAACATCCATAATGTCCTTAACAGAGAGATTTGCTACACTTGCTCCTTTTCTCGCTGTCATGACAACCCAACCCTCAAGCTCAAGCTTTCTTATAGCTTCCCTAACCGGAGTCCTGCTTACCCCCATCTTTTCAGCCAGCTGAACCTCCATTAGTCGCTCCCCGGGTTTTAATTCACCAGCTATGATTGCTTCTCTTAAAGAATCAAAAATAACATCTCTTAGCGGTTTATAATTATTTAGATTGATTTTAGATAACTTGCTATGCATATCAAAGCATCTCCTCGTTAATTGTTTGTGTGAGAAAGCAATCCCATCTGGTACTCTTCATAGAATCAAAGGCCTCTTGTGCGTTTGCCTTGCTCTCAAATATGCCGAACACAGTGGGTCCGCTTCCGCTCATCATACTGCCTGCCGCACCTTTATTTATAAGCTTTTCTTTTATTTCTGAGATTATATTATATTTGACTTCTGTAACTGTCTCCAATACATTTCTCATATTTGCTGCTAGGACCTTTAAGTTTTTATTCTTTACAGCTTCCATAATAAGCTCCGTATCAGGCCTATTTTCAACCTTATCAAGCATTAAATTGTTATATACATAGGCTGTTGACACACCAATTTTAGGTTTTACCAAAATAATGTGCAACCCGTCCAAAGGCGAAAGCCTTGTCAAAACATCTCCGATACCTTCAGCAAGCATTGTTCCTCCGTATAAGCAATAAGGAACATCGGCACCAATTTTTTTGCCTATTCTGGCAAGTTCATCTATTTGTATCCCCAGCTCAAATAAATTATTGATGCCCTTTAAAACAGCGGCAGCGTCTGTACTACCTCCTGCAAGTCCTGCTGCAACAGGAATATTTTTCTTTATATTAATTTTAACACCGCTTTTTACGCCATACTCATCCATGATAAGCTTGGCGGCTCTATATGCAATATTGCCTTCACCTTCAGGTATGTAAGCACTTTCGCACTCAATCTCTATCAGCCTTCCAGTCTTCTCAATACATACCAGATCATGCAGCTCAAGGGTCTGCATAATCATCCTCAGATCATGATATCCGTCTTCTCTTCGTCTTAAAACATCAAGAGACAAATTAATCTTTGCTCGGGCTTTATGCTCAACTTTGTCCATTTTAACCTCAATAAAAAATTATTAGCTTTTAATGTAAATCAGTTAATATAAATTTAACAAACATATATTATTATATACAATATACATTTCCTTTTCAACAAAAAGTGCCTGATTCAATATATTCAGACACTCGTGTTATACTTACATATAAATTTTTGTTTTTATTTAGCTGCAAACTATTTTTTGGGGAATAATTATCTGCTGTCCCGGCAATAATCCATCCTTGTCACTAATATTATTAAACTTCCTTATCTCCTCTATTGTTGTGAAATACCTTTTTGCAATTTTCCAGAGGTTATCACCCTGCTGTGTATAATAAATTGTCATACTGGGTCTACGGTTTCTCTTAATGTCCTCAACGCTCTTTTCTGAAGCAGAAACCATGAAGGGAACTGTTTGCTTATTTAAGCCTAATATATTAAGACCTATAGCCAACCTTATTTCCACTTCGCTCACTGACACAACACTATAGTTATAGTGCTCAATATCCATTGTCACATCACATTTCATGTCAGGCTTTATGCCTTTCATATCAATATTTTGTCTGAAAGGCACTTCCTGTTGGAAGCAAGATACAGGATCATCGGCATTATTTGATAAGTAAAGCAGGTTAACCCTTATATACCCTTCTACAACTGCCTTATCTTCGAAAAGTTTGAACTCGCTAAGGATTGGACTGCACATGACATTAAATACTTCTTGAATATCGGGGCTATCCTCATTAATAGCTATCGTGTCCTTTAAAATAATCTGGCTTTTATTTTCCATTGCAGCATCTTCAACTATCAAATCTTCCCTTTCGAATTCAATAATAGTTTGCGGTGTATATGCATCTGAAATAACAGACAAGCATTTTTTGTCATAGCAGCGGCCGTTAACTTCTAATGATACTTCACCGTTTAGATACCTCAGCTCACCGTCACTGTCTTCTCCTGCCTCAAATCTGTAATCAAGTACGTTATAATCCAAATAACAATTCGAATTTTCTCCTGCACCTTCCATATCAATGGATTTGGAGAAGGGGATCTCATGCTCCATTGACTGAAAGCTTCCCTGTTCATCATCTGCAATATATAAGGTGGAGATATTAAGTTCTCCCTTTACATTTATCTTATTGTCAGATATCTTATAATCCTTGTTAATTATCTTAACATCATTCCTCAAGATTTCCTTTATAGCTGGTTTTCCTGATGGAACTTCAAGACTGTCTTCAACCAAAATATCCGCTTTGTTTTGCCCTATATAATTATTTAAATTCACATTCTCCTTTAAAACCTGTATGTCTTCATACCCTTTAAGATCGCATATTACTTCTTTATCAGCTTCATTAAGGAGCTTTACATCTATTTTTATAATTGCTTTCAAGTTAGCTTTTCTGCCGTTTAAAAGATTGTATTCAATATGCTCAATATCACCCTTTACTACCGGTATCATACCGGCTCTAACGTTTGACATATTTACATCTGAGTAAAAGGGGGCATTGGTATTAATGCTTTTTATACTTGAGTTCTCATCATCCGAAATATACAGTATCTTGTACTTTATGTTTCCGGAAATACTTATCCTATCGTTTGATATATCCGTACTGCTTATGGCAATTTCACCGTCTAACAGCAAAATTCTCATAATGTCGGGTTTGACATCGGGTACTATCACATCGTTTTCAACAACCGTTTGTATCGATTCTTCGCTAACTGAATCAATAACCCTAAAAGATTCCTTTACAGCATCAAGAGACATAGTTCAATCCTCCTCAAAACTTAATATATAATAACAAAATCTATAGCGGTAGTTTAATTTTAGTCATTCTTGATTAATGTATATTAAGGATTTTGAGAATATATGATAAGCTGTTAGAAATTTTGATTATTATTTTGTATCAAACTTAGTCAAAACATTATATTTCAAGATTATAAAAAGGTCGGATTAATCCGACCTTTTTATAATCTTGAAAAGTAATTGCAATTATTTAAATCCCTATAGCAACATCAGCTGACTTGAATTCTCTTGTTGTCCTTACAAACTACCAATTCTACTGCCTTAGTTAGTATATCTGTGTAACTGTATGATACTCTTCTGGTAGCTTCGTATTCATTCTCAAACTTTACTATGAAGATGCTGGAATAGGTGTTTTCAAGTACGCCTTCTCTTATAAACGTCTTTTTTCTGCCTTTGTTTGCTTTTAACTGAACTTTTTCGCCTATGCAGGTTTCAATATCCCTCTTAATCTGAAACAAATCACCCTTCTCAATCATTTAATCACCTCATCTTCTGTTTGATACAATTATATCATAAGTAATGTTCCTTGTCAAAAAAATATATATTATAACAGGGGTTTTTTATTTGTGTCAAGTATTTTTTTAAAACAGAACATATATTCTAGATTTGTGAAATATATGTTTAGCTTTTTAGTTTTATTTTAATGGATATTGATAGTGAAAATATTATATTATATACATATTAAAATTAGGCAATAAGAAGACGGATGTGCCCTTGATAAACCATTAAATATAAATATGGTCATTATTTAGTTTTAGAAGATTGATGTTGTTTAAAGAAAATTGCATTTAGAACATACATAATATCCTTGGCTAAAAAAATAAGAGCACCCCAAACTTTTAAAAATATGCCTAGAGCGTCTTATAAATTTAAAATATATTTATTTCTTTTAAACAAATCTCATTGAAATATCAAAAGCCTTAACCGTATGGGTCAGTTCACCCACTGATATTATATCTACACCTGTTTCAGCTATTTTACGAATAGACTCCAAATTAACATTACCTGATGCCTCGACAGCCGCCCTTCCATCAATCAGATTTACAGCATTCTTCATCTCATCAAGACTCATATTATCAAGCATTATAATGTCCGCTTTTGCCGCAAGAGCTTCCTGAACCTGTTCAATTGATTCAGTTTCAACCTCAATTTTAATAGTGTGGGGAATATTTGCCCGTACTTTTTCTATAGCAGCTTTTATCCCTCCTGCTGCTTTTATGTGATTATCCTTTATAAGAACACCGTCAGAAAGGCAAAATCTATGATTTGAACCGCCTCCCATTTTAACAGCATACTTCTCCAGTGCTCTTAAGCCTGGTGTAGTCTTTCTTGTATCCACAACCTTGGTCTTAAGACCCTTTAATCTCTCCGCAAACGTATCGGTCTTGGTCGCTATGCCTGAAAGATGCTGTAAGTAGTTTAAAGAGGTCCTTTCAGCTTTTAATAATGCTGATGTATTCCCTCTTATTTCGGCTATTATATCCCCCTTTTTGACCCGCTCTCCGTCATTGACCTTTCTTACAAACTCAATCCCTTCATCTAGAATCTTAAAGACTCTTTCAGATACAAATAATCCCGCAACTATACCATCATCTTTTGCTATATAAACCGCATTGGAAACAGAGCTTTGTTCAATAAGACTGTCGGTAGTTATATCACCTAATGCAATATCCTCCTTCAAAGCTGCCTTTATAAACTCATCAAGTTCAAACCTGTTTAACATTTAACCACTCTCCATACGTAAACTAAATCAAATATTAGAATTAATCTTTTTTATTATGTTCTTTTGCCAATTTTCATTATCCGTTTTACTATAGTCAGACCTAAAATGTGCTCCTCTGCTTTCCCTTCTTTCCAAAGCCGATTCAATAACCAGCTTTGATAAAAGAACTATATTGTGTAGTTCAAAATCCTCAATTGCAGAATACTCCATATTTTTTATCATATCATAGTAGCCGTTCATAACGTTGGATGCATGCAAAAGCCCTTGTTCGTCCCTAATAATACCCACATACTTAGTCATAATTTCCTGGATATTATTCTTTATTTCTTTTTTATCCAATTGGATTTTTTTCCTATCACTGGAATAACTTATCGATATATTGACTGCTCTTCTTCCCTTAGCCTTTAATTTTTCCTTCACAAGATCGCTAATTTTATGACCGAATACCAGTCCTTCAAGCAGTGAATTGCTTGCTAAGCGATTCGCACCGTGTATACCGGTACAAGCAGCCTCACCACATGAATAAAACCCTTTTATGTTGGTCCTTCCAAATACGTCTGTTCTAATACCTCCCATACAGTAATGCTCTGCAGGGGATACAGGAATTGTATCTTTAGTTATATCTATCCCATAGCTAAGACATGTCCTTAAAATATTTGGGAAACGACTCTCAAGATATTCTTTGTCCTTAAATGAAATATCAAGATACACATTGGTAGAATTGGTTTTCCGCATTTCCTCAAAAATTGCCCTTGAAACAATATCCCTTGGTGCTAATTCACATAATTCATGGTAGCCAGGCATGAACCTTTGCCCCTTGTTATTTAGAAGCAGAGCACCTTCACCTCTAACAGCTTCAGATATGAGAAAACTTTTATTTTCGGGATGATATAGAACCGTAGGGTGAAATTGAATAAACTCCATATCCATAAGCTCCGCTCCTGCTCTATAAGCAATCGCAATGCCATCCCCTGTAGCAACCTCAGGGTTAGTGGTGTTCTTATAAATCTGACCAAACCCTCCTGTGGCACACACAACAAAATGAGATAAGAACAATTTCAAGGCTCCTGTATCCTCATCAAATACCAAAATACCCTTACACTCATTGTTTTCTGTAACCAGGTCAATAGCAAAAGCCCTTTCTTTTATAACAACATTCCTACGCGTTCTAACTTCGGCAATAAGCTTATCGCAGACTTCCTTGCCTGTTGTATCACCTGCATGAATAATTCTGTTTTTGCTGTGGGCACCCTCTCTTGTTAGTGCCAGATCCTCGCCCTTTTTATCAAAGTTGACTCCATACTTACAAATACACTCTATGTTTGATGCAGCTTCCTTCACAAGAACCCATACGCTTTCTTCATCACACAGGCCTACACCTGCAACAATTGTGTCCTTGAAGTGAAGTTCCGGAGAATCCTCCTTATCAAGTGAAACAGCAATACCGCCTTGTGCAAGAACTGAATTGCTTATATCGATAGTTTCTTTTGTCACAATAGCAACATCATATTCCTCTGGAATTTCAAGGGCTGTATATACACCCGCTATTCCACTACCTATAATAATTACATCATGGTATTCTGTTTCTATTTGGTTAGAATCAAAGTTTATCAAATATCTGAAATCATTCAATTAAATCAGCCCTTTATAAATTTAAAATAATTTTAGTCATGATCAAAAAATAACCCGCTCAAAAGCGGAATTAATTTATCATTCATGCCTTAGCTTAATTCAAGCATCCTATCAAGAGAATTTATAGCCCTTACTCTTATATCTTCAGAAACATTAATCTCATACTTCATTTCATTAAGCGAATTATACACACTTAAAAGCGAAGTTTTCTTCATGTTTGGGCAAATCAACCCTTGGGACATAAGATAAAATGTTTTTTCGGGGTTTTGCTTTTTAAGCTTATATAAAACCCCCATTTCCGTTCCAATTATAAACTTAGTATGCTTTGATTCGGTAGCATAATCTATTATTTGCTTGGTACTTCCTGCAAAATCCGCCAACTCAACAATTTCCGGTTTGCACTCGGGATGAACAAGCAAAAGACTGTCTTTGTGAAGCTCTTTTATTTTAACTACATCATCAGCCTTTATTTTATGATGTGTAATACAAAAACCCTTCCATGGTATAATATTTTTTTCAGGAACTTGCTTTGCTACAAAGTTGGCCAGGTTTTGGTCCGGTGCAAATATAATATCCTTTTCCTTTATTTTTTTAATGATATCAACTGCATTGGAAGAGGTACAGCATATATCACTCTCTGCCTTAACTTCCGCAGAGGAATTGATATAACAAACAACTACTGCATCAGGGTGCTTCTTTTTCACCTCAATCAATCCTTCTGCCGTAACCATGTCAGCCATAGGACAGCCAGCATCAATCTCCGGAAGAAGCACTGTTTTTTCGGGGCTTAGAATTTTGGCACTTTCCGCCATAAAGTGTACCCCACAAAATACAATGACATCTTTATTAACAGATGCACAATACTTACTCAGTGCAAATGAATCACCCACGATATCTGCTATCTCCTGCACCTCGTCAACCTGATAATTATGTGCAACAATAACAGCATTTCTTTTTTCTTTTAGCTCAATTATTCTTTTCTTTAAGTCATTCTTATCCATTTTTGTCTCTACCCCAACTCTTTTATACATAAATTAATATTATTGATATATGAATATTGCTAAACTTTTAACGAGCTTACACAAGTTTATGTTAAAAGTAAGAAAATCAGCTTAAACAAATAACTTCACAAATCAATTTCGCATGGCTGGTCTTAAAGCCTAATCTCTTGCGAAATGTGTGAAGTAATCTTAAATAGAAAATCCTTTTTACTCTAAGAACAAAATCACTTGCGATTTTGCAACCTTGGTTGCTGTCTTAAGAAATCCTGGTTTAGGATACACCAAAATTCACTAGACATAAAAAAGGTTTTTTAAATTTACAAGCTTACACATTCTTAGTTTATTTTAATACTATAACGTCTATTTGTAAAGAAACAATTATGGATAATCAACACAAACAATGGGATAAATAAATTTACACCATAAATTTATACTAAAGTTTAACTTTAGCTTTTTTACCGCTTACAAATCTAAAGAATTTGTATCCGGCTGGGCTTATAGCAAAAATAGCAAGTAGGAAGGTAAAACATGCAGCAATGATATATATCTTGGATGAATCTGAAAGTCTCCCGGTAATATTTAAAATAAGTACACATGAAATTAAGATAACCCATAGAAAAGAATATAAAATAGATAGCGTTCTAAATCTCTTTTTTTCTATTTCATTGGTTATAGGCCTGTTTGGCGAGTCTGAAGGTGCCCATTTCAATATCCCTGAAAGTGCAATTATAAAGGTTACTGCAACAAAAACAGCAATACTTGCACTATTCCAATAATTCAATGAGTATTTTGACGCTAAACTTATAAGAATAAAAAATGACATTGATGTGAATATGCACCTCCAGTATTTGTCCAGATGACTCCCACCGATAATCATTCTTACCGAACCAAACATTAATACAATAAATAATGTGGGTAGTAATACACCTAAGAGAAATGAAACGGAAAAAATAATCAATCCCTTTAAAATTGCCCCAAAAACTATTATAAAGCCGTAATAATATACTCTTCTCTTTTCATGATTTTCTTTTAGCTGATTCATCAACATGTTTGAACAACGATAGGCAAGACCGTTAATTAATCTCATTATTAATCCCCCTCATGAATAGAGTATTATAGGTGCTATATTAAATTTACATAATTATTATACTATTTATTTTTATGAAATTGAATACTTGGTTTTTAATATTTGCCAAAATTATTTATATTTTTTTGCTGTAACGCAAACAGAGCCTTATGCTTTTGGCATAAGGCTCTGATATAAATCTGGCGACTACCTATTTTACCAAGACGCGACCGTCTAAGTATCGTCGGCACTAAGAAGCCACCTATATGCGAGCGACTGAACTCAGCGAATAAATCTGGAGGTGCCCCGGAATGGAAGGAAATCTTA
>NZ_DATCTU010000126.1 GCF_036567765.1 Pseudobacteroides sp. | reverse complement strand
TGCCATTGTTTGGGTCTTGCAACAAAAATAGACAAACAAAATTTCAGAAAGGTATTTCTTGAAGACGCTAACAGAGTGAATTCTGGAAACTAGTCTCCCCACATTTTTTTGAAGAGCTATCCCAGTTGTACTTGAAAATCGTTATTGTGGTTTGGAGTTACTTCATAAGTAACTTCGAAGGTAGCTAAAGAGCAGGAATAGGAAGAATTGTCCTGAACGGTACTTGAGTTGACACTCCTCTGGGAAATATTAAGTTTTGATTAGTATGCACCTTCAATATGAGGGTGCATTTGTATATAATCAAGCTGGTACCTAGCTTAATGTTAATAAAACCACCCACACCGCCCTGAGGGCTCGTCCTCATTGCCAGACGGGCTAGACCCCACAAAATTAGCTGGCTGAATCATCCAGAAGTTTCTCTCTGGCTAGATGCAAACTGTCAAGGAAAGTTTGCATTGGAGTTCTTCCTTTACACCTTTTACCCTGATGAGTACGTTCTTCATTATATTGTAGTATATAAAAGTCTAAGTCTTCCTGCAATTGTTCAACTGATTTATATAAGGTTTTTCTGAAAGCTGGTTTGTAGAACTCGTTAAGTATTGTTTGGTTTAAACGCTCGCAAATGCCATTTGTCTGAGGACTTTTAGCTTTTGTCATTGTATGCTCAATATCATTCATTTGTAAAAATAATTCATATAAGTGTTTCTCAGGTGCTCCACAATATTCCGTACCTCTATCAGTTAAAACCCTCATTACAGGTATCATGTGATTTTCGAAAAATGGTAGTACTCTATCATTTAAGATATCTGCCGAAGTAACAGGAACTTTTGCAGTGTATAACTTAGCAAATCCTACTGCTGAATAAGTATCTATAGCAGTTTGCTGATATATTCGCCCCACTCCTTTAATGTAGCCTACATAGAATGTGTCTTGTGCCAGTAAGTATCCTGGATGCTATGTATCTATTTCATCTATTGATATATTCTTTTCCTGCTTTGCTTTTTCTAAGGCTATAAGCTGATCTTCCGTATAGAGGATACCTTCTTTTGCAGCTTTTTCTTCAAGCTTTTTAAGCCTCTTTTCGAATGTTTCGATATTATATCTTAGCCAAATAGATCTCACACCTCCAGCAGATACAAGTATTCCGTGCTTTCTAAGTTCATTACTTGCTCTTAACTGTCCATATGCAGGTTTTTCATATGCCATCTTTATTACAGCCTCTTCAACTTCAGGAGCAACTCTGTTCTTTATGCAAGGCTTCCTGCGAGTTTTATCCTTTAAACCTTCAAGTCCATGTTCCTCATATGCTTTCTTAATATCATAAAAATGCTGCCGACTAACTCCATGAATTTTACATGCTTCACTTACATTCTGAAGATACTCTGCCAATTCTATTAAGCTCATTTTATTCTTCACTATACGTTCCTGTATTGTCATATTAGAAATCTCCTCCTTACAATTTAATTATTGTCCAGAGGAGATATTACCCAAACATTATTCAGCACTGTCAAGTGAAGTCAATTCTTTAACAGAAGAATATATTATTATATTCTCTTCCTATTCCTGTGAGTATTTTTCAGTGGCATTGTAGAAACTGAAAGAAAATGTAATCAAAAAGTTTAAGTAAGATTAGTATTCCTCTAACTTTCGTTTAAGTAGCCTCTCAGCTCTTCTACCAGTTCATAAACACGTGTAGCCGGAACCATTTTTGATGGTGCTGTTTTATTGTCATAACTCTCGTATAGCTTTTTCGCTCGAGAGATAGCAAGATCAACACTGCTTTTTTCATTCTTGTCTATGATATCATATATATCAGAAGCAGCTTTATCATAATCCAAATACGCTTTAAGGATTTCTTTATATTGTTCTCGTCCCACATCAGATATTAGGTCTTGAAAATGAAGTATAAACCACAACTCAATACACTCATTAGACCAAGCAGCAAAGAATTTTCTGTCGGCATCATCACATTCTTTATCTTCAATACTAAACTGAGTATTGTCAAAATTATCTAGAGGAAAATCATCTTTATCATACATTATCCATATACGTTTGTAATGCTTATTTTCAGGTTTTGCAGCCAAATCACGTGCATATTTCAGTAGCCCTTTAGTATTTCTACCTGTCCCATGAATTTTTATTATGTCCTTCATTGAATGACGAGCATTCTTATTGATTTCAGAGTATTTTTTGATAATCAAATCGACAAGCCCTTGAATGTAATGTGGCTCTGTTTTTGTCCCTTCACTGATAATAAGTGTTGGTGAAGGTAGTTTGTACTTTTTTTCAAAATTTCTTCGTTTTGACTGCATTCGCTCTTCTAATTTTTTTATATCACTATATTTTGCGGGCTTTAAGCTCATTGCAAATCCTCCCCCCAGTCCAGAATAGTCCTTAGATAAGGGTCTGCACCATATCTTCCTTCCATATACTGCTTATCATAAGTTTCATCTTTTCTAACTTTTTCGCCATTTTCCTTTTTAAACTCAACCAGTGAATAAAGCTGTGAAGCCTCAAATTTGTCAAGTGCAGCAAACCATATTTCATCACGTCTAAACACTGTGTTTTTCATATTAGTCAAATCATGTGATGTGAATAATAATTGTGCACCGCTTTTATTGATTTTTGGATTTGTAAATAATTCAATAATATATCTTAATAATTTAGGGTGAAGCTTGGCGTCCATTTCGTCAGCTATAACTAAATTACCATCTTTCAAGCATTTTAAAATAAATGGTAACAATCCAAATAACTTTCTTGTTCCGCTGGATTCTTCCTCAAATAATAATTCCCCCTCTGAACCATCAATTAACTTATGCTTTGTAAATATATCAGTAATATTTCCATCAGTATCTTTAACAAGTCTTATACCGATAATATTTATATCCATCTCATTTAGCATATTCAAAAACTGCTTCTCTCCTTTTTTACCTTTACTTAGCCCAATGGTTCTATCTCTAATTGGATTATCATAATTTAAGATTACGCTGCTCATAAACCACTCAATAACATTTTCAATGATATCTATATCTTTACTTATTGAAATATGAGACAGTAGTGGTAGAGATGGTTTAATCTTGTTTACATTAATGTCCTCTAGAACATCTCCTAAGTATATACCATCTCTATCTCTTTCAAAAACCACTTCCGGCCTATTTGATTTTAAATTTTTCATAAATAGATACTCTTCTAAAACTTCACCATGCAATATATGAAGCTGGTATTTATATTCATAGCCTCTGGTTCTAAATAATATTTCAAATTCAATAGGTTGATTTTTAGCACCTTTGCTGAATTTAAAATACCTGTCGGTTTCTTCTAATTCTGTATTACTGAATTCCTTTGTTTTTCTTGACTCATCAGAAACACCTGCAAAAATATCATCATCATTCCTTTGTTTTGAAATTTCCTTCAAAGCAATGATTGGCATTAAAACTTTCCGTGTCAAGTATACAAATGCTTCAAGAACACTCGATTTACCACCACCGTTAGGACCATATATAACAGCAACAGGCAAAAATTCAGTCCCATCCATCTTATCTACAATCAGACTGTTTTCGTGCTCAGATATTTTTATTGCTTGCATATCAAGGATCGCTTCGTCTTTGAATGACCTAAAATTTTTAAATATAAATTGGCATAGCATAACAATCGCCTCTTTCTTATCGAGAAAATATCTCGCAAATTTAATAAGATTATATCCATATTACCATACTTATATGCATAGAAGCAATAAAATGTGAGATTATTTCTCACATAACAAATAGATAATAATTATTTTTTTAGCATACTTAAAATTAATTGGTGCGTGTTTAAGTCACATAATTCAATACTTTTTTAGTCATATTCCTGCTGCCTTACATGAATTTTAAAAATATAAAAAACTGTTTGTTATTAAATAATAGTTTAATAAATATCGCATATTAACACATTGTGGTTACTAGAAAATATGGAAGGATATACGATATTTTAATTCACACTATAGTTACTTCACAATCCACTCCAAAAACCACAACGGCGATTTTCAAGTACAACTGGGATAGCTCTTCAAAAAAATGTGGGGAGACTAGTTTCCAGAATTCACTCTGTTAGCGTCTTCAAGAAATACCTTTCTGAAATTTTGTTTGTCTATTTTTGTTGCAAGACCCAAACAATGGCA
>NZ_DATCTU010000125.1 GCF_036567765.1 Pseudobacteroides sp. | reverse complement strand
CCCAGCTTAATGCTATTGAGCAAAATATCAAGAGGTATGCAGCTCTCGGATTGCAGGTATCCATTACTGAGCTGGATATACGTATGAATGATTCAGAAAATCAAACTTCAGGGTTCAATACACAGGCAAGCAATTACAAGTCATTGATGGAAATTGCATTAAGAAACCCCAACGTTAAAACATTTGTGGTTTGGGGCTTTACTGATAAATATTCATGGATTCCACAAACTTTCCCAGGTACCGGTAGAGGTTTGATTTATGATAGTAACTTTAATCCAAAGCCAGCGTATAATGCATTAAAAGAAGCTCTTATGAAATAAAGGTAGAGACAAAGAAAATAGACCAGCAAGCCAGAAAATGCTTGCTGGTCTTTCTATTTTAATTCACCCAAGCCCTAGAAAAATCATTTTATATTAAAAATATTCTTAAAATTGACGATATTAATATGTATACAACTCTATAAAAAATTATAATAAAAGAGAGGCAAACATTATGGTAGTAAAAGCTAAGCTTATGCTTCTGGTGGGGCTTGTTTTCATTATGCTTGCTGCAGCTGGGTGTAAAGAAAGTATTGATGAAAATGATAAAAATGTTCTTCATAATAATACACATGCCATTCAAAAGGATATAGAAATTGAGTTTTGGACTTGGTCTCCATTGTATGGGATAATAGACAAATTTGAGTCAGATAATCCAGGTATAAAGGTTAATACAAGATTACTTGACTACTTCCAATGCAAGGAAGAATACATAAAGGCATTGACAAATGGAGACGGACCTGACGTTATGATGTTTTACAGTGAAATGTTTGGAACATACACAATAAACGGGGTTCTTCAAGATTTACTTGAGGAACCGTTTAATGCAGGAAAATACCAAAAGGATTTTCCAAGATGGGATGGCGGTTTATCAATAGATAATAAAAAGCTGTTATCACTTACTTATACAACTGCACCACAACTTACTTTATATAGGTCAGATATTATGAAGGAAAATGGATTCCCCCATGAGCCTGAAGAATTGGCAAAATTCCTGGAAAATCCAGATAATATATTAGCTATTGCTTCAAAACTAAAGCCCAAAAATAAGTATATTTTTCAATGGGCAACTGATTTACCCAATATTGTCAGGTTTTCTACTGGAACTTTTGACAAAGACTTAAATCCTATAAGGCATGAAGAACTTTTCAATAAAGCATTGGATGCTACTAAAGTAGCTTTTAAGGATAAAATGATTCTTAGTGGAAACCTATGGACTAAAGAAGGTCAGGACGCAATAAAAGCCAACAACCTTATTATGCTATTAGATGCTAACTCCTACGCAGTAAATGAACTAGAGAAATTAGTACCTGAGCAAAAGGGGCTGTGGCGTTTGACCAAGCCTTCTTTAGGAATGGCTTCATGGAAATTCGATACCAGACTTGCTATGAATGCTCGAAGTAAGCATAAAGAACAATCCTGGAAGTTTATAGAGTACCTTGTTACACACAAATCCGACATAATATATGACAAACACTCAATTCCCGAGTATCTTCCAGCTCGCAAAAGGCTAAAAGAAGCAGACTATATCGATACTTATTTAGGAAATCAAAATATTTTTAATATTTTTAATGATCTTGGAAACAAAATGATCCCCTATAAACTGACACCTATGGATGAAAAGGTAGATAGTATATACGGTCAGGGTATATGGGATGCGGTTGAACGGATAACTAACTCCGATGAGGATATCAAAAAAATATTGGGCAATATTAATAAGCAGCTAGATGAAGAAAAGAAAGCATTAATGGATTGATGGGCTATCAAATGTAAGATTGTTCTATAACAGCACATGAGCGTCCATTCTTTTTTGCCTGATAAAGCATTTTATCAGCTCTATCTATAAGTAATTTTGCTATTTCCTCCAAATATGACTGCGTATAGGGTTGTGGGATATTACCATGTTCAAAATCCTGTATTTTCAAACCACAGGCACCCATACTGCATTGAATAGGAATGCTTCCAAAATGTCCTTCTACATGGCATCCCTGTAAATTCTCGTAAATTCTCTCTGTAATGTTATGAACGTTTTCCAAAGGAGTATTTGGCAATAGAATAATAAACTCATCTCCACCATAGCGACCTACAATATCATTAACGCGGGTGGATTTTTTTAATGTTGAACCCATTATAGAAAGAGCCTGGTCGCCTCCAAGATGGCCTGCAGTATCATTGATTTGCTTCAAGTAATCAATATCAAGCAAAATTAAGCTTAAGGGACTTTTCTGACGAAAAGATGCACGAATCTCACGCATTAGCTGTTGGATAAAGAAAGATCTGACATAAACGCCTGTCAATTTATCTATTGTAGCTGTTGAGTACAGATATGCATTTTGTATGGCTGCAGCAGCCTGATTGGCAAAGATATTTACAAGTTCTACATCCTCAGGTCGAATATCATTCTGTTCCAGGTAAATAATCCCAAGTGCTGTTTCTCCTACAACCAATGGTATAATTGAACATTCATTAGATAAATATACTTCAGTTTTTATAAGTGCATCCTTGATTTTTCTTATTTTTGACCCCTCAAGACTCCTTTCGATTGGGCTGTTATCAGAAAACTTACCTGTAGCAGCACGAATTTCAAGATTGGTTCCCTCTTCCAGCATTGCAATAAAAATATCCGATGTAGAAATATTATCAATGGTGTCAGCTTCTTCGGGCAGAACCGCCAAAAAAGAGTTTACTATTCCTAGCAATCCGGTTACTTGTAAAAGAATTCCCTGAAGTAAATTTTCTACCATCTGTATCTTATGTAATTCAGGAGTTATTTCAAGAATATATTTCAGCCCTTGTCGACTCTTATAAAGCATTTGTACTGTGTATGCGGATTTTAGGCCTACGTCTACCCATAGCAAGAGTTTTTCCGGACCATCAGATTTATCATGATATCCTTGTATATCAAGAGCTCGCATCATATCCCGAGGAGGATGCTCACCAGAATAGCCTGTCTGGAGTATAACCTGTATATACTCATTAAATTTACGAATTTCTTGTACAACTTCTTCACCTGTCATTCCTCCAGGCATAAAGTAATCCAGAAGCACTAAGTCAAAATGCTGCTGTTTCACCAGCTCAATAGCTTCAATCCCATTACTGGCAGTGTAGACTTCATAACCTTCTCTTTCCAATAATGTTTGAGTCACTATTCTATAATCTTCCTGGTCATCTACAAGTAGAATTCGCTTTCCATTTGGTGCTTTTTTGGAGTTTATTCTGGCCATAATTTATTCCTCCTGTTAGTAATGGCTAAGAAATAACATCCGACTTTCATCGTCCAAAACCCTGTTAAATCATCAGGATTTTGTCCTTGATGTCTAGGAAATTATGGTGTATACTACACCACAATTTCTCACGACAACGATCAAGGTTGAACAAAATCATTTCATGATTTTGTTTAGAATACGAAGTTATTTCTAAGGCATTCCTTTTATTGGCAGGTATATGACAAATAATGTCAATCCTCTTTTGCTTTCTACATTAATACTTCCATTGAATTCATTTATGATGTCATGAACTATGCTAAGGCCCAATCCTGTCCCTTCTCCAAAGGGTTTTGTTGTAAACATGGGATCAAATATTTGTGATAGGATTTCCTCAGGAATTCCGCATCCTGTATCTTGAACCTTAAGCTTTGCAAAACCATCTACATTACTTTCGAGTATTATTGATATATTTCCGCCATTTGGTTTACAGGCATCAATAGAGTTTATTACAAGATTGGTAATCACCTGTACAAATCTTTTTGGATCACCATAAAGCATGATTGAATTGTCACAATTCATTTCCAGTTTACAGTTTCCTTTTTTCAATGCGAAGTTCAATACTGATAAAGCATCTGAGATAATATCGGCAACATTAAAAAACTGAAAATTCGAAGCATTCATATTTGTTGTTTGAGCCTTAATCCCTTTAATAAAGCCAGTACTTCTTTCAACAGCCTGCTTAGCAAGCTTGGAACTTTTTTGCATATCCTCAGCAATTGATCTGAGATCGTCAGGAAGAACCTCATGATCTTCTATTGATTTATCGTACTCATCCACAAGTTCCTCAAGCTCTTTTAATGATGTGCGTACAGCTGCTAACGGCGTGTTCATTTCATGGGCAATTCCAGCTGTAAGGCGGCCAAGAGACGCCATTTTTTCTGAAACAAGCAGCTTTTGCTGATTTTCTTTCAGTGAACTATATGCCGATTCCAATTCATTATTAGTTTCCTTAAGTTCCAGTGCTTTATTGGCCATATCCTCTATCATCATAACACCATTTATAGCAGTGCTCATAATTTGACTTAATTGTTCATATTCCGACGAATCCTTTAGAGTATCTCCAAATAGAACAAATCCTATTTGCCTTTTATGAAAATATAAAGGTTTTAAAATCAACTCAAAACGCTCATGGCCTGAGAGTATTCCGTCAGGAACAAGCTTAGGTGAAGGAAATATTGAATTTTCATGGTTTATGTCCATATATTTTTCTTTGTCACATGCTACCATGAGTCGTGCTTTCTCAGTTGAAATACCCCTGTTCTCATATAATGAAAGATAACATGATGATACCCCTATCATTTTTAAGCCGCTCTTGATCCTTTCTATCAGATCATTCATATCAATTGCATTACTGATAATATGTTTAAATGAAATAATGTAAAAATACCTTTGTTCTCCTTTAATCCTTTTATTTATTTCGGATTGTATTTTAATATCTGCAATAAGATTAGTTGCTCCGCTCAACACATTTTGTGCCTTTATATAGCTTAACATATTATTATGATTAACAAAATCCATAAAATACTGCAATAGCAAAATAAAATCCTGATATATTTCCAAATTATTATTTTGATTCACGCTTTGAATAAGAAGCTTTTCAAGAAAATTTAAAAAGCCCAGATCCTTATCCATTTTTACTTCATCAAAAAATAAAGATACCAAGTTGGGCACCCATGATATGTCCATATTCTCCGGTATATCAATTACACTTTTTACAGTATTCTTCATTTCAGTGCTATCTGAATTATTTATAATTTGAGAAAAGCTTTGTATATCAATCTTTTCTCTAAATATATCCTCTTTCATTAGCGAACTGGCGGTACATCCACAGGATTGACGAACTATACACTTACATGGAAGCACCGTCAATTCCGGAACCTGCACACCTTTTATTTTTGCAAGGATAACCTCTAGGGCATGGCTACCTAGCTCACATATAGGAGGTCGTACTGTTGTTAAAAAAGGTTTATCTGCTTCTCCTTCAATCTCATCATCAAAGCCTACAATAGGCATAAACGGTAGCTTATTATTTTCCATCACCCTGTTTACAAATCTTGCATTCATATCATTATAAGCCACTATGGCATCAACGCCCTGCATCCATAAACTTTCAAGCCTTTTTACACCATCATGATTAATAAATAGTAAATCATCAATAATGATGTTTTCATCAATGGATATTCCATATTCGTTAAGAGTATGGATATATGCTTCATATCTTTGATTCACACCAAAATGTGAGCTTACCCCTCGTATAAAAGCTATTCGCCTTTTCTTATGTACCTCTATAAGATGGATTATAGCTTCCCTCATTGCATTAAAATCATCCCATACTATACTTGTGACACCGTCTATTTTAGTCTCAAGGCTTATTGTAGGAATGTAATCATATTTATATACAAAACTATTTGTTTCCTCAGGGCTGGTAAGCCAGTTTATATTTCCAGTCCAAATAATGAGCCCATCCAACTTATTAGTATCAACAAAATCGTAAATAGCAGTAGATTCCAATTCATCAGGGAAATTAATCATACCTCCTGAATATATGATTAAGTTCACATCATTTTTTTGTGCTGCAAATTTAAGACCTTGGTTTTGAAGAATCTCCCTGTAATTGACCCTATTGTTTTTTATAACTCCGATAGTTGGACGCATGCTTTTCTTGCCATATAATTGCCTAGTTCCAAAATTATGACTCATATTTTATACCTATCCTATTTTTATTCCTGTTTTATCGGTAAAAATATAAAAAAAGATGTTAATCCTTTTTGGCTTTCTACGTTGATCCTTCCATTAAACTCATTTACAAGGTCATGAACTATGCTTAATCCCAAACCTGTTCCTTCTCCAAAAGGCTTGGTTGTAAACATAGGATCAAATATTCGTTCTTTAATTTCATCTGGTATTCCACATCCTGTATCTTGAAATGTAATCTTTGCAATGCCATCTCCATAATTTTCAATTACTATTGATATATTTCCGCCATCAGGTTTACAAGCATCAATAGAATTTATAACTAGATTGGTAGCCATCTGTACGAACCTATTGGGATCCCCATAAATTTTAATTGAATTATCAAAATTTGTACTGAGCTTACAATTTCCTTTTCTTATTGCGAAGTCCAATATTGATAAGGCATCTTTTGTAACATCGGCAGCATTGAAAACCTGAGAGTTCGATGTATTCATATTTGAGGTCTGAGATTTGATACCTTTTATAAAACCTGCACTTTTTTCAGCAGCCTGAATTGCTAATCTTAAACATTTCATCATATCTTTAGCTATTAATCTGTGGTCTTCAGGCAGAACATTTGGGTTTCCTATCGATTGGTAATACTCATTTAAAAGTTCTTCAAATTCTTTTAGTGATGTGCTTACTGCAGCCAGGGGAGTATTCATTTCATGTGCAATCCCAGCTGTAAGCCGACCTAATGATGCCATTTTTTCTGAAGAAATCAACTTTTGCTGGTTATCTTTAAGTAAACTGTATGCCGATTCAAGCTCACTATTAATTTTTATAAGTTCCTGAGCCTTACTTTTTAGCTCGTCCACCAAAATAACACTATACATAGTGTTACTTATAACTTCAGTTAGTCGTTTATATTCTGACGAATCCTCCAGAGTATCTTTGAGCAATATAAACCCAATATTCCTCTTTCTAAAATGCAAAGGTCTTAAAACAAAATTAAAGCTTTTATCATATGTCAGTACATCTTCAGGTACAAGCCTTTCTGAAGGATAAATGCAATCCTGAGAAATTTTTATATAGCCGTTTTCGTTATAAGCCAGTAAAAGACGGGCTTTATCAGTAGAAACATCACCATTTTCATATATCGACATATAACAGGATGAAACCCCTAAATACCTTAATCCATCTGCTATTTTTCCTAAAATTTCATTGATATCATATGTATTGCTAATTCTCTGTGAAAATGTAACTATATCAAAATGCCTCTGGGTTTGTTTCAATCTTTTGCTCATTTCCAAACGTACCCTCATATCTGCAATTAGGGCTGTTCCTTGCTGTAAAAGCTTTTTAGCTGTATAATGCTCCAAACCCTGATCCATAATTAGGAAATCTACGAAAATGTGCATAACTAAAATAATATCCTGAAAAAATTCTATGTATTTTTTGTTTTGTGTATAAACAAAAAAGTTTTTAATGTAATCGGTAAAAGCCCCGCTTTCTCCATGAACATCATTCAATAATGCTTTTAGTAGTTTTTCAGCCCAGTTAGCATCAATATCATCGGGAACAGCAACAGCACTATTAATGATTTTTTCAAATTTTGCTGCATTAACATTTTTTGATTTTGATTGAACTAGATACTGCTGCAACCTTTCTTTATATATTTCTTCCTTCCTTACTGAACTGCAAGGACAACCGCAGCTTTGACGAACTATTAAACTGCATGGAAGTGTTTCTGTTTCAAGAGTTTGTAATCCTTTTATTTTGGCAATTATTACTTCTACTGCACGCTTACCCATCTCATAGATCGGAGGACGTACTGCCGTCAAAGCAGGACTAACAGCTCTGCTCTCCGGGTCATCATCAAAGCCAACAATAGGTATTATGGGAAGGTTTCTTGCTTTTAAAACTCTATATACAGTCCTGGCATTCAAGTCATTACAGCATGCCAGAGCCTCAATATCTGCCTCCCATAAATTCTCTATTACCTTGATACTCTTTTCAAAGTTTTCTATTATTCCCTGTTCAACAAAAATACTTCGATCCATATAAACAGCATACTCAATAATATTTTGATAATTATATAATGTTTCCTGGTCAATAATTAGGTTCATATCTATAGGGATTCCATATTCGGTAAGAGTATCAATATAAGCTTCATATCTTTGGTATAAACTTGAAGGTGAAGCCCCCATAACAAAACCGATTCGTTTGCATTGATGCACCTCTATGAGATGAATCAAAGCGTCCCTCATACCATTATAATCATCCCACAGTATGCTTGTTATACCGTCTACTTTAATTTCAAGGCTTACTACCGGTAGGAAATTATACTTTTTAACAAACCTTTCTGTAAATTCAGTGCTGGCATGCCAATTTATATTTCCAGTCCATATAATAAGTCCATCCAATCTATTTTTATCCACAAAGTCAAAAATTGCAATAGCTTGTAAATCAATATCATCCGGAGAAACAATCATACCGCCGCAATAGACTATTAAATTTACATCATTCTCTTTAGCTGCCTGTTTCAAGCCCTCAATCATAAGAATGTCTCTTTGGTCAACCATCTGACTTTTTAATACTCCAATAGTAAGCCGACGTGAGTCATTCTTTTTAAAAACTGTTGCAGACTCGGAATTATTAATCATACAATATACCTACCTTTAAGTGCAACATTGTATTAATACAATACATTGACAGCTTATAATAACAATAATAATAATCGGCATTTATCTTAAAACTATTTATAAAAATAAGCATTATAAATAAATTTTGTATTGCCCTGCAAGCATCAACAAGCTGAAGAAATACAAGCAGTTGTCATAGTAACGTCGTTCACCTTTTCGTAGCGGCAAATTCCAAAAATTTTTCACCCATTCCATGCGGTACTTTCCTTTTGCAGCCAGTGATCCTGCAGCATTGGTTGCAATAATTGCAACTGGGTGCAATGCAGGCTGCTCCAAAGGCTCACCCTTTATTGTATATGAGTGGTACTCTCCGAGCTTTGTGTTTTCACTAAAATATGACTGAAGCCTGTCAACAATACCGCTTAAGCTTTCATCCCTATTAAACCACGCAGCGTCCAAACCAATGTTCATAGCAACACGATATGAATCTGAGTAGAATTGTCCCTCATTAATCAAATGTTTGGGAGTACCGTCAAATTCTGAATATTCCGGTGCCATACCCGTATCCTTGTCACATGTTATATGTAAGAACTTTCGGCTTTCTTCAGCAGCTTTCTTCCAGAATGGCCTGTCCTTCTCATCAGCCATAACAGCAAACAATTCATAAAAATGCGGCAGATGATAGGAAGGATCTGTAAATGGAGCCTCAGGCACAAACTTTATATAATAATTTTTACTGTCCCACATGGGATCACCACCCTCAACCATTTCCGATTGATGGATACAGTGCTTAAGAATATCTCTTGCCTGGACACTATAGTCAAATGGAGGCTTTCCGTCTCCCCACCTCTTGCTGGCAAAGAAAAGTGCCATCGCAAAATACTCTTCACCGTCAGGTGCCGGGCCTTCAGCATTTTTAATGCCTTCCGTGGAAACAGACCATGCAAAATACCCCTGATATTTGCCTTTTTCCTGGTACATATAAGTTTTTGAAAAAAGCCACAGCCGATCAAAAATATCTTTCCTGTCCATCTGAACAGCCATCATCATCCCATAGCTCATGCCTTCCGACCTGGCGTCATTATTTCCCGTATCCAGTATATAACCCATACTTTCGCCCTTTTCAAAATAAAACCGCTCTACCGCATTAAAAAAAATGGTTTCAAATGTATCCTTTATCTTCTTATCAACCTCTGCCTCGGATATACCAAGACATATAAATAAATTTGGGTAATTATTTGTAAAAAACGCACCTTTATCCACACAAAAACCTCCTTGTAATATATAAATTTGTTTTTTATTATCATATGTAATAATATACTAACCTTTAACTGAACCGATTGTAATACCTTTAATGAAATATTTTTGAAGGAAGGGATATACAAATAAAATCGGAACAGAAGCTACAACAGTGACTGCAGCTCGTATAGAAACCGGAGTCACAGAGTCTATTGCAACCCCGCTCCCATAAATATCAGCCCCGGATTTATATGTACCTGCATTCATGGAAGCTGAAATCATTTTCATCATCTCGTACTGCAGAGTAGTCAAATTCTCTTTACTGGAACAATAGAGAAATGTGTCAAACCACGAGTTCCACGCTCCAACTGCACACCACAGTGCTACAGTAGCCAAAACCGGCTTGCAGCATGGCAAAATAATCTGGATAAAGCACCGAAAATAGCCTGCTCCATCAATAATCGCTGCCTCGGTAATCTCAGCAGGTATGGATTGCATATAGGTTTTAATAACAATTACATTAAAAACATTGATCAATCCTGGAATAATATACACCAAAAAGTTATTTAATAGATGCAGATCCTTTATAATAAAGTAATTGGGAATCAAACCGGCTGATACGTACATAGTTACAACAAAATACCTAGTAGCAAATTTACGCCATAAAAATTCACGCCGGGAAAGTACAAAAGCTATTAGTGCAGAAATAAAAATTCCTAAAACCGTAGACAATAATGTACGAAGTACGGAATTTATAGCTGCGGTAACAAGTAGATCGTTTCCAAATACAGTTTTATAATTATACAGAGAAAATTGGCGGGGAAAAAAAGTAATTCCACCACGCAAAGTATCCTGTGAATTATTAAATGATACTGCAACAGTGTTCCAGAACGGATACACCGTTACAAAGATTACGATAAGCATGACAACTATATTTACTGTGTTGAATATATATGGCTCAAATTTACCCAGTGCCGACTTAATTCGACTATATGGCATTTTTATCTCCCCTTCTATATAGCCATGATCAAAAAATAACTTCCGCTATAAATTTGGCTCATGCCTTAAATCAAATTATCCTCACCCATTTTTTTAGCCAAAAAGATAGTGCTTGAAATCATTATAATAGAAATCACAGATTTAAAAATACCGGCTGCAGTTGCTAATGAATAATTGCCATTTGTTATACCATATTTCAAAACAAAAATATCTATAGTTTCGGAAACATCCATTACCAAGCCTCTACCTAAAAGATACTGAACTTCAAAGCCGGAACTTAATATCCAACCTAAATTCATAATTAGAAGGACTATTATAGTTGGACGAATACCTGTAAGAGTAATATGCCACATTTTTCTTAAGCGGTTTCCGCCATCGATTTCGCAGGCTTCATAAAGTTCAGTATCAATTGCTGACATTGCCGCAAGAAAAATTATTGAATTCCAACCGGTTTCCTTCCATGCATTTGCAAAAGCCACAATAAACCAGAAATAATTTTTTTCACCAAGCCACAATATAGGCTTATCTATAATGCCTAACCACATCAGTAAATTATTCAGTGTTCCATCATATGTTGATAATATATTGGAAATCAAAGAGCAGACTATAATCCAGCTTAAAAAGTGCGGGAGATATGAGGCTGTTTGGGCGATACGCTTAAGGGCCTTGAAGCGTAGCTCATTTAATAAAAGTGCAAAGCCAATGGATAAAACAAAGCCAATGCCCAGAGTTAACAGCGACATTGCAAGTGTGTTTACTAAGTCTCGCCAAAATACAGGATCACTAAACAGGAATTTAAACTGATCAAAACCTACAAATTTTGATCCCAAATACCCTTTAGCCGGTTTATAGTTTTGAAATGCCATAATCCATCCTGTAAGAGGCCAATAATAGAATATAAAGGCCAGGGTCATACAAGGAATTACCATGAAAAAAAGCGGCTTTTGAGCTTTGTATTCTCTCAATCTACTTTCCGATTTTTTTGATTTTATCGGTTCACCCTCTAGTTCTAACTCTTTCCTGGCCATATACATTCTTCTCCACTCTATATTAGAATCAAGAATATACAACAATTGCTATTTCACTGCTTGCTTGTTTTTTATCTGACGATTTATCTCATCAAGATATGGCTGAGGATTACCGGCTTTGATATCCGAAAGGAACTTGTTCCATAATGAATCATACTGTCCCGGTTTTGCTAAAACCAACTGAGGATAATACTTACGGCAAGTATCAATCATTTTTGTTGTTGCAGTCTTCGCCAGGCTTCCATCTTCTATTGGAAAAGACCAAACCGGATAATATTTCGGCCGTTTAACCGGTGGCGAAAGCAATTGTGCAGGATACTTTATATTAAGGTCTTTCAAAAACTTCTGATCATATTCGGTTAATGATGCCATATACTCGTCTGTAGAATAAATAGGTCCACAAGGACTTCCATCCTCATACAGGCCTTCCATTTTAGGTGTGTATTGCCACAATGTATCTCCTGTCAGGTCACGCTTTTTAGCAGTATCTTTAAGTAATTCACGACGCTCAGGTGTCAATACCTTACCGTTTGCACCGACTTTATTCCAGTCCTTTCCTTCTTCACCCCATTGCAGGTAATCTTGAACCTCACGCTGTAATAACCAATCAAAAAAAGCAAGCAAACGCTCGGGGTCTTTACAATTATTCGTGATACTTATGCCGCTTGTTCCTGTAATTGAGTCCGATGGAGCATCAAGATAACCATCCTGTACGCCGGGGTTGGCTAAAGGAACAGCAACATAGGTCCGGTTGCTCTTGCCGGCTGACTTTAAAGCATTTTCCGCATTATTGAAGTTCCACCACTGGTCGAACATACCCAGTACAGCACCGGAAGACAATCTGGCCAGGTATTGGTCATAACTTTCAGTAAATGTTTCTGCTTCAATGATACCTTTATGATATTCTTCATTAAGCTTTTTGTAATAGCTCTTGGCAGTATCGGTATTCTGATAAAGGGATGCATTAAATGTTTTGGGATCAACATACACATCTCCGTCATTACCGGCACCCATAAGATGTTGTGCAGGGTTTCTAAGGCAAAAATCCCTCCAGCCATCACAAAGTATTTCAAAGCCGATGGTTTTTACTCCATCAATTGTTGGATGTTTTCCCTTATAGTCTTCAATCAACTTAAAATATTCATCCAGTGTTTTCGGAATTTTGTATCCTGACTCTTCCAATACCGCTTTTTGAATGTAGAACCCTGCACCGGAATTAAAAAAAATAGGAGAAGGATTATGCATAAGTCCATAACTCTCAAGTGTATACGCGTGTTTTCCATCAAAACCCGCAATCATCTTATCCATGTATTTTTCATAATGTTTCTTAAGGTTCGGATATTTGGGAATTAAATCTTCAAGGGGAATAAGTGCCCCTGCGTCAAAAAATTTTGCATTTTCACCGAATATTACGTCCGGATAGTCGCTTCCTGCAATCATTACCCCCACTTTTTGGTTTAAGTCACCTACAAGGAATTCAAATTTAAGTGTAACCCCTGTTAACTCGGTTATTTTTTTAAGAACAGGATTGTCCTTTGAAGGGGCTTGACCCGGATCACGTAAAAAAACATTAAAAGTTATGGGCTTATCCGCATCCTCCATTGGAGTCAGCCCTCCCTGTGGATTTCTTGATAAAACTTTAGATGATTCAGAATCTTTTGTTTTATCAGTTTTCTTCGTCGATGAATTGTCACATGCTGAAATTGCGAATATACAGCTTAAAACTAACAGCAACGCTATTGACTTACGCAAAACTTTCATTATAAAAATCCACCTTCCATTTATAAGTTGGTACAAATAATGCACTAACATAATTATCGTACTTAATTAGGCATTTCATTAATATAAAGAAGATTCGCAGTCATGTCATAAGCTCATTATATCCCATAAAACTCATCAGGTTCATAGCCCAGATAGGTGTCTGTCATATCGTTTACAGGAGTGATTTCCAGCATACATAGATGATTGCACGGGATTGTCACTTCCACTTCATAGTTTCCGTTTTGTTCTATCAGCTTCGCATCTGTTTGAAGAGGTTCGGAAGAAGCCTTAAGTATTTTCAATTGCTCTTTGCTAAGGCTACGTGGTTTGCCCATATTGCTCCATGTTTTCATTGGGTTGGCATTTGCTCCTCCCACATCCTTTTTTATAATCAGTGCCTGTTTACCTATAGAAGGTAATGACAGTACATAGCTTACGTCTGAACTAGTTTTGTGATCACGCAAATCATGGAAGTTCCAACCGATAATTACATACTTTTCATCATTTTTAGTTACAATAAGGTTCTCATCACGGTATAATAACTCACTTCCGGCATTGGAGAAAAATTCAAAAGCATAAAATGTCGGTTTTTTAATAGAATTAAGGGCAACCAGACCAAATCCCCCGTGGAACACTGATTTTGGAACGTCCCACTCCTCGAATACATCACTAAATGTCCAATAGGAATAAGAATCAGCATATTCACCTGCTTCACTTAGAATACGTGCTATGTATGCTGCATGGAAATCAGTATCATGTACAGGACATATTGGAAAATAGGAGCTGTTAAACTCCGTTATATGCAGCGGCAAAGCTGCAATTTGCGGGTAATCCGACATAATCCGGCGGGTTTCTTTTAGCTCTTCAACCATATGTGTAGGTTTATTTAGGGTATGGTGCATATAATGTCCATTTTGGGTAGGCTCATTGGCTGTATAACAGTGACGGGTAATAAAGTCCAACGGCAGATTATTATCTATACAGTGCTCGAAAAATGACCTCAGCCAATGCTCGGTATCAATACCGCAAATGGAAGGCCCACCCACCTGAATGCGGGGGTCCACACTTTTTACAGCTTCAGCTGAATACTTATAAAGCTTGAAGTATTCTTCCATAGTGCCTGCCCAAAAAATAATATTGGGTTCATTCCACACCTCAATCGGCCAGGTTATCACCTCGTCCCTGCCATACCTTTCAATCAAATGGGTTAAAGTATTTGATATTAAATCCGCCCATTTTTCATAAGATACAGGTGGTGTCACATTGCCTTTCCAATAGAACACTGTTTGTTCACCGGTTTTAAGCTTTTCTGGCATAAAACCAAGTTCAATGAAGGGTCTGATTCCATTCTCAAGATACGTATCCATAACTCGGTCAAGGTATGTAAAATTGTAAAATATACTGGTTTTTCCATCTATTTCATACTCACGATATATACCGAAATCATCGGAAAATATCCCGTGGCCCCGAATATAGCGAAAGTGGATAGCATTCTGCACCACTTCCAGATGGTCGATATATTCCTTTTGCAGTGCCAAAGCCATCCTGCCGGTACCTACACAATAATTTGCATTATTTTTAAAAGTCTTTCCGGAAATAGGTATACTAACCTTTTTAATCATATTCTGCCCCCATTATTATTTTGATCATGACTAATCATTTTTAAAAAATGTTGATTACCTTTACAAATAACATATTTCAGATAAATTCTATTTTAAAATATTCTTCATTTAGTTTTGTATCTTTTGACAGATTCATTAAACAATCTTTGAGCTCATCTTCCGTTCCAATAGATTTTATTAGTCTAAAGTGAGCTGCACAGTTTCTTCCTTTCTCTTTAGCACAATACAAAGCATAATCACTTATGTTTATCATCTGCTCCAGGTTTAGAAGGTCAGGAGTGGTTATCTCCAGAGGCATCTGAACATATCCTATGGAACAAGTTTTATTTATCGTTTTATTTGGGGATATTTCTATAGGAGTTTTATTTACCTCTTCAATTACTCGTTTTGAAAACTTGTCCAAATATTCCGGTTTTACGTTATATAGAATGATTAAAAATTCTTCTCCCCCCCACCGCACTAAGATATCATCAGCTCTTACCATCTGCTTGAGAACTTTTGATATGGAAATCAATACACTATCTCCAGCTGAATGCCCATAGGTATCATTAACTTCCTTAAAATGATCTATATCAATTAGAAACACTCCAATAACATTTTCATCAATTGACTGTTTCCTTTTTTCTCTATCATTTAATAGCATTGCTTTGTTTCCGATAAATTGGGTTATTTTGCTGTATACAAACTCAAAAGCATACCTTCGATTATGTAAACTTGTCAATGGGTCATGCAGTGATAACTCTCTGAGTTTTTCATTAGCATTATTTAATTGGATTGTTCTCTCCCTGACTTTCTCCTCCATGTTTTCGTAAAGTCTGGCATTTTCAATTGAAATAGATGCCTGAGATGATAAGATTTTTAGGGTCTCCAACCTTTCCGATGTAAATACATTGTCAGAAAGATTATTTTCTAGATACACTACACTCTTGAGCCGGTTTTGATAGAAAACCGGCATACACAATACTGATTTAATCTGGTTATCAATAATATAAGGATTATTTTGCCAGTTAACATCTAAACAGGCGTCATGAATAACTACGGTTTCATTAGTTCTGATAACATACTGGACAATTTCATGACAGAGTTCCTTACTCTCAGTAAAGAGAAGCGATGGTATTACTTGAAGCTGATTGAAGTTGACATCTTGCAATACTTCCATATAAAGCTGTCCGTCAACCTCATTCTTTAATAATAGACACCCTCTCTCAGCACCGGCATTTTCAATCATTATACGGATTAGTATTGTTAAAAGTTTTTCAAATTTAATTTCACTTGAGATAGCTTGATTGGATTTCAAAATTGAAGTCATATCAATTGAACTATGAGTCATCTTTGAAATTAACCCTATAGTTCCTTCTGTCGCATTAATTACCCTCATATTAGTTTCATTAGCATAAAAATAATGGGCATATTGCTTTTCCAGAAGCATAACTTTTCGATATGCTCCCCACTGTTTATATAAATAGTGAGCTTCACGAATATACGCTTTCCCGATTGTTTCATTTCCTCTAGCTATCCAGAATTTACCGAATAATTCATTACAGATTGCCTTTATTTGAATATAGTCGTTATTTTTGATTGAATCCATTGCTTTTTGAAAAAGATCTATGATTGTATCAATAGACTCATTTTGGATAATTGCCATTGCCGCACAGATTAAATAGTACTTGTGCTCAAAATTGGCAGGACAATTTTCCGCCCAGTATTTTAACTTTTGTTGGATATTGATCAAAACTTCTTTTATATGGGTTTGTTCTTGGGGTGTTGTGTTATTCCACTTATAAATAAGTACTAGAGCCTTAAATAAATAATGATCAGGTATGATAAAATCCGAGACTCCGGCAAATATAATCTTATCTGCTAGCACGTTCCATTTTTCTGCTTCTTCCATATTGTCCATAACAACATTTACATATGTGTTATATACATAAAATCTGGCCAAATAGACAATATTGTGAATGCTTTCAATCCTCTTAATCATCTCTTTATCTTTCTCTTCAAAATCCAACTGATCATTGTGTTCAGAGATTGTCTGAAATTTCTGAATCGTATAGTAAACAATATCGGCTAAAACTAAAGGTACATTGCCTTTAGTATGCTTTAGAAAATCGATAGTACTCTCTGTTTCTGCCTTGCACTCAGTCAGATTTTTACCAACCCACATTAATAAGTGCACCTTATGAGCAATGGCATAAGTCAGGTGCATAAGATCACCTGTTTCCAATCCTGTCCGGCAGGCTATATCATAATAATCCAGAGATTCCTGGTAATGAGTTCGCCAGTAGGAGAGAAACGGAAAAATAAAATAAACCGATGTTTTTTCCGATTCTGCTTTAAGTTTATTAGCTAATGCAAAAGCCGCCTCTCCCAACTTATAACCGGTTTTATAATCACCCAGCACCCTTCCCTGAATAACCCCGCAATTGACAAAACACCCACACGACAAGGGCGAAACCCCATAAGTACAAGTCAGCTCGAACATCATCAGCAACACCAAAAAATATAGAGTGGGATTGACTTGACGTGAAGGAGGGACTGCTTGAAAGAGCAGTTGCATAGCCATAAGCTTTTCGGGATCATTCATTACAGGAAGATTGACAAGCTCCTCAACGGGCGTACGGGCTAAAAATTGTTGCATCTTCATGACGCCTTCCTGCATCTTTTTCTCAATCTCCTCATCGCTTACCGGTAAGGAAATATTGAATAGAAGCAGGGTATTTCGTATTTCGTTGATGCATTCATTAAGTTTACCCTGAAAAATAAGTATTAAGACTTTAATATTGGTAACAGCACCTTTTTCAAGATTATTACCAGCTATTTCTGATAAATGCTCGCATATGGTATCAGCTTTTAATAAATCACCTGTCAGCAAAGCAGCCGTTGCCTGTTCCAGTAATAGTGCAAAAAACTTTTCAGGCACCAAAGCCCACTCTTCATCAAATAACAGAGATTTTGCTGTTTCAAAGTAGTTTAACGCTACCTCAAAAGCAGTTGATTTTTTAGCTTTATTTCCGGCTATAATGTTTAAATCTGCAAGTTCAATCCTTTCATCCTTTTGTACAACCAAATCCCTGCCGATATTCAAATGATTAATCATATCAAAAATCGCTTCTGTCTGTTTTGCTTCCCTGAAAGACTTTAAGTACTCATTCCCTATGTCTAGATGAATTTCACATTTCTCCCGCTCAGGGATTAGGGAATACACTGCCTGTCGGATGCGGTCGTGGGCAAAACAAAATCGCATCTCCATATCAGTGGGATTCATCTCTTTATCCAGTGTATTGATAAGCCGATAATTATTATTTAGTGGAAGAATAATTTCTTTCTCAATGGCTATCCATAAATCCTTGCCAAGTACTGCAACAGACTTTTTACTGATTAACGAAACAGTGGTTAAATCAAATTTGGACCCAATACAGGCAACCAGCTTGAGGATATCCATTGTTGCTACAGGCAAAGACTTCAGACCTTTTACAAGCAAGTCCACCACATTATCACTTATTTCCACAGCTTTTACTTTTTCAAGGTCATATACCCATTGACCTTTTTCCGACAAAAACGTGAAGGTTTCCTGAAGATACAACGAACTCAACACCCGTCTAACAAAAAAAGGATTCCCATCAGTCTTTTGTAAAATTATGTTTGTCAAAGACTTGGTGTCATTGGGATGACTGTGTAATGTGTCGGCAATCAATCTATTTATTGCCGAGAATTCCAAAGGTTTCAGCAGTATTTGATTAAAGGGCAAAGTTGGCCCTTGTTGACCGTTTTTCAGATCTTCCAGTAGTTTATGAAGGGGATGACCAACTTTTACTTCATTGTCTCTGTATGCTCCTATAAAAAGTATGTAGTGTGCACTGCCAGTTTCCAATATATACTTGACTAAATCCAATGTAGAAGTATCACTCCATTGAAGATCATCAAGAAAAATTACCAGCGGATGTTCCTGCCTGGCAAAAACATTGATAAATTCACGGAAAATCATCTTAAAACGGTTTTGAGCTTCTAATGGATTGAGCTCAGACACCTGAGACTGAGGCCCCACAATCTGTTCCAATTCAGGTAGTATATCAAGGATAACCTGTCCGTTACATCCCAGTGCATCAGTGAGACGTGATTTCCAAATATCCAAACTTGATTGCGACTGAACCAGCAACTGTCTTATTAATTCCTTAAACGCTTGAGTTATCCCATAATATGGGACATCTCGTTCAAACTGGTTATACTTTCCTGTTATGAAATATCCTTTTTTACCGGTTATAGGTTTACGAATCTCATGGATCAGCGAGGATTTTCCAATCCCGGAGTAGCCGCTTACCAACAATAATTCACAATGTCCATTTGCTGCTTTTTCAAAACCATTAATGAGCATTTTAATTTCTTTTTCACGTCCATACAATTTATGTGGAATCTCAAATCTGTCGAGATTATCTCCTGCACCTAGAGCAAATCCATAAGTTCCCTTTTCTCCTTCAATAAATTGTAAACATTGTTCCAAATCCTTTTTCAATCCTAGTGCTGATTGGTACCTATCTTCCACTGTTTTAGAAATCAGTTTCATCACTATATCTGAAATTATGGCAGGTATTTCAGGATTTATCACATTTGGAGCAATTGGAGCTTTAGCTATATGGGAATATATTAGCTCCAATTCGTCACCACCTTTAAAAGGTAATTGCCCAGTGAATAGTTGATAAAAGGTTATGCCAAGAGAATATAAATCAGTTCTGTAATCGATGGGTCTATTTATTCTCCCTGTTTGCTCAGGAGATACATAATACAATGATCCTTCCAAAATGTTTAAGTTGATGCATTGAGATGCTTCTCTGATTAATTCGGCAGAAATACCGAAATCAATGATCTTCACTTGATTTGTTTTGTTATTCCAGATAAAGTTGCTTGGATTCACATCTTTATGAATAATATTTTGCTTATGTAGTTGATTCAAGCAATTGGCCATTTGAATGGCCAGCAACAATTTTTCCACAATACCTGGCTTAATGGAGTGTAATGCCTTGTCAACTGACTCTCCACCGATATCCTCCATAATGATTGCTATGCTGTTATTATATTTCTCAATCCCATAAGCCTTTATTATCCCATCACTACCTATCTTATCCATAATTTCATATTCCCGCATGAAAACAGATAGCTCTTTTATGGAGGGATATTCTTTATTTAATAGCTTTACAACAACAGGGTAATCATCTAAATTTCGAGTTCCCCGTAAAACTATTGAATTACTTCCTCTGGAAATCTCTTCTACAATTTTATAACCTGATAAGCGAATCATTATGTCTCCCCCGTTACTGTAGATAGAACAAAACCATCATAATATATTTATCGGTATTTTTGAAAATTTTTTCATCACATTCATCATAACATAAATTCCCAGAATATTGTTACTTTCGGTTTTGCACCTTTAATTTTTGTAGTAGAAAATTACAAAACCCTCCTTTATGGAGGGTTAGAAATTGAAGATTTTACTTTTTGTCCATTACTATTTTAAAATTTTATTTAATTGTGGCGTAGCACATACCATAATTACCTAGATACTCAAAAATTCTCCAGGATTTAAAACTTTAGCAGAATCCTTATTATTTATCTTTTCAATGAAAGTATCAGGTGAGCCGTTTATCATTGGAAAAGTACCATAGTGCATGGGTATAACAACGTTAAAATTGAAATATTCATTGCAAGCTGATGCTGCAGTATAAGGGGACATGGTAAATCTATCTCCGATTGGAATAAGCCCAATATTGGGTCTATAATTTTTTTCGATTAATTTCATATTCTCAAAAATTTCTGTGTCTCCAAAATGGTAAATGGAAACATCCTTATACTTTATTATAAAGCCGGCTGCCAGTCCGCCATATATTACTTGATTTCCTGAATCTATGCTGCTGCTGTGTATTGCTTCAACCATAGTAAATTGTATTTCGTTTTCATAAAAACTTCCGCCTATATTCATATGTATGCAGTTATTAACAGATTGACTTATTAGCCAATTACATATTTCAAAGTTCGAAATTATTTTTGTAACATCAGGATTATATAAACCTATTGAATCGCCCAGATGATCACCATGCCCATGGGTTATTAAGATGTAATCAGGATTCTTTATTTCATTTGCTAAACTGCCAGGAAACATACTATTCCCTTGAACGAAGGGGTCTATCAATATTCTTTTCCCTCCGCACTCCAACAAAAATCCAGAATGCCCCAACCAGCATAATTTCATTTTAAACCTCCTTAATCGCTTTAAAATATATAATATCTTTCCATATAAATATTTCTATATCATATACCCAAAATCCTTCTTTATCTATCAGTACAAATAACGTAATCTGCAACATATGGATCAAGGAAAATGTTTTTCAATATTTAAAAATGTAAAATAATTATTGCCAAACATATAATGCCTCATGAACAATTAAATTATATGAATTGATCGTTGCTATATCAATTAAGATTTTTATGAATTTTCTTGAATATTTTACCTGATTTCTATTTTATATTGATTTTTTTAATTTTTATTGAATAATTTCTTATGCATAAAAAATCCTCCTCAAATGAGGAGGATTGAAAAAATTAGGAGGAAAGTGCTAATTATATTTTATTTTACTTCTTTTACGAAGTTGCACTTTTTATTACACTATCTGTTCTTACTGCAAATTAAATTGCTGCTATTTCATAAGTGCTTCTTTCAATGCAGTATATGCCGGCTTTGGATTTAAATTACTATCATATATGAGACCTCTGCCAGTGCCTGGGAAGGTTCCTGGAATCCATGAAAACTTATCAGTAAAACCCCAAACCACAAATGTTTTAACATTAGGGTTTCTCAAGGCAATTTCCATCAATGACTTGTAATTGCTTGCCTGTGTCTGGAAGCCGGTAGTTTGATTTTCTGAATCATTCATACGTATATCCAGCTCAGTAATGGATACCTGCAATCCGAGAGCTGCATACCTCTTGATATTTTGCTCAATAGCATTAAGCTGGGAAGCACTCATTCCATTGATAAAGTGACATTGGAATCCTACTCCGTCAATGGGTATTCCTCTTTCCTTCATGCTTTTAATCATATTGTATGCTGTATTGGACTTAGCACCCATATCTTCTATATTGTAATCGTTATAGAAGAGAAGAGCATTAGGATCAGCCTTTCTTGCAGTCTGGAATGCAATGTCTATAAAATCATTACCGATTTTATTTGTCCATACACTTCTTCTAAGTCCATTACCACTATCGTCACAAGCTTCGTTGACAACGTCCCATTCTGCGATTTTTCCCTTAAAATGATCCATAGTCTTGGTAATGTGGTTATTCATGGCTGAAAT